>JAISIC010000052.1 GCA_031262225.1 Ruminococcus sp.
TTCGCGACCCGCAAATGTCGTAGTAAACTTCCTAAAATTTTCAAACATTATTTTCTGATACCTAATTTCTCAATGATCGCTCTGTAGCGGTTAATATCCTTCTTTTGAAGGTATCCGAGCAGATTTCTTCTGCGGCCGATCATTTTATAGAGTCCGCGTCTGCTGTGGTGGTCTTTTTTGTGTGTCTTGAGGTGTTCTGTGAGATCTGCAATACGCTTTGTGAGTATCGCAATCTGAACTTCGGGCGAGCCTGTGTCCTTGTCGGACAGTCTGTTAGACTCGATTACAGCTGTTTTTTCATCTTTGAGCATCATGGTGGTTTTTCCGCCTTTTCTTTTATTTCCATTAACTAAGAGCAGGGAAACCTGCGGGAATTTAGGCATACTCCGCTGTCTGAGTTAAGGTTTCAGCGTTTTTATTATAGTATGCTTATATCTGCACACAAAACGCAACATTAATATTCTATCACAAATTTTTTCATTTGTAAACCGTTTAACAAAAAAATGAGTAAAAGTTTTTAATAAATTTACAATTCAAGCTTTTTCCATTTAATTATTAACCATTTTTAAGCTATTACATATACTGAAATATAATGGGAATAGAGGGCTTATAATGACCGATTTGACAAAAGGCAGACCCTTCACACACATTTTGAGGCTATCGTTGCCGCTTTTTTTCTGTGTACTGTTCCAGCAAAGCGGGCTTATCCACAGCTTCGCGGCAGGAAAATATCTCGGCGAAGAGGCTTTGTCGGTAATCGGCAACGTAACATCCTTAACGGAAGTTTTCATGATCTTTGCCTACGGCATGAACGTCGGGGGTTCCGTGATGATATCTCACTTATACGGTGCGGGCAAAAGGACAGAACAAAACTTGGCGATAACCACTCTTTTTATTACCGGAGCAAGTTTTGCGGCTGTCATAACCACTCTCGGCTTTTTATTCTCGGATGCTGTTTTGCAGCTCATTAATACCCCGGCAGAGATTTTCGCCGATTCACAGAAATTTTTACATATCTTCATAATCGGTCTCGTCTTTATGTATATCTTTAACATCGCAAGCGGCATATTCACAGCCTTGGGCGACAGCATAACCCCCGCCGTTTTCCTCATAGTTTCAAACGCCGTCAATCTCGCCCTTGATATTCTCTCTGCAAAATATACCGCTTTGGGAGTGTCGGGGCTTGCATGGGCAGGGCTTATTTCACAGGTTATCGCGGCAGTTTCGGCAGTTATATTTCTGACAGTTAAGCTGAAAAAACAACAAAATCGCGGGGAATCCCGCCTCTTCACCTTTTCATGTTTTCGCAGTCTGATGAAAAATATCATCCCGGCGATGCTCCATTCGTCTGTCTCGGCAGTCGGTAATCTGCTTATTCAGGGGATTATAAACCCGATGGGAACCGCCGCAATCGCGGGCTGTACTTTAGGCGGGAAGATTAACGGCTTTGCTTCAAGCTGTATCGACAGCGTCCCTGACGGCAACTCCGCATATGCGGCACAAAATATCGGAGCGGGAAAGCTTTCCCGTGTCAAAGAGGGCTTTCACGCAGGCTTGATAATAGTTTTGATTCTGTCGGGGCTGTTCTCCGCCGCCGTGCTTATCTTTCATAACGCTATAGTGCATCTTTTCATGGAAGAAAACACCTCCGCCGAAGCTGTAAATATCGCCTTATACTATATAATATCTGCGGCGTTCGTTTATCCGTTAATGGGTGTAAAATATCTGTGCGATGACCTGCTCCGTGCCGCAGGACGAATGAAGCTTTATCTTTTGACCACCGTAATAAACCTTTCCATACGTGTCGTCAGTGTTTTCATCTTTGCACCTGTTTTCGGCGTTGCCGCCGTCTATATCGGTTTCATATCCTCACTTGTTATATCAACAGTTATTTCTATAATAATATATCGCAAAAATCTCTGGCGAAAAAAGCTTACGCCTTAATTTTATACATAATCTGACATAATCCGCCATGCGAATTTATATATTTTGCACAACAATTCAGCCTTTTTTTGTTACACTTTTTAGCTTGCTTTTATTTTTATTTTATGCTATAATTAATTATCACCATAAAGTACTGTCAACCTATCCAATATGAAAAAAGGAATAGAAAATGTTTACGGGTTTAAAAGTATTATTATGTGACGATTCACTCATGATAATAAAAAAGATGAGTGATGTTATGCGATCATTGGGCGTCGGTATTGTCCAGACTGCTCTCGACGGTGAGCAAGCGGTCAAACTTTACAAAATGGGTAAGCCCGACGTTGTTTTCATGGATCAAGTTATGCCCAATAAGGCAGGACTTGTTGCCCTTCAAGAGATTATTGATTATCATCCCGATGCGATAGTTTATATGCTGTCCTCAATGGGTACCATCGGAAAACGTGAAGAAGCTGAAAAAATCGGAGCTCGCGACTTTTTACAAAAGCCCGTTACATCCGATGACATAAAAACAGTCTTAGAAGATGTCGTAAAAGAACTTGCAAACAAAAAGCAGGTCTAATACTTTTAATACATTGTAGGAGTGAGCGGTTTTATGTTGACACAGCTTTTCGGCAACTACCTGATGAAACAGCACTTAGTTTCACCGTCACACCTTATTGAAGCGCTTCGTGAAAGCTCGTCAACCCGTGTTAAACTCGGGGTTTTAGCCATAAATGCCGGTCTTATGACACCTGCTCAGGTTGATGAAGTACATGAACTTCAAAAGCATATGGACAAGCGTATCGGCGATATCATGGTTGATAGCGGATACCTTACCTCCGAACAGATTGCCGTGCTTCTCAAAGCACAAAAGAGCGGACACCTCATCTTAGGTCAGTCCCTCATTGATAACGGGCATATGACCACTGCCCAATTCGCGGAAGCAATCCGCCAGTTCAAACTTGATAACAGCATCAACGACATTGACTTCAACGATGTTAAGGATGAACTTACCGAAAAGATGCTCGGGCGTTTTTACAAGCTTAACAGCAAAGTAACCGGCGAAGAACATCTCGTTGAATATGTTTCGCTCCTCTTTAAAAATCTGATTCGCTTTGTCGGTGACGATTTCGTACCCAACAAGGTCGAAAAGCTTGATTCAACCGCTTCCGGTGCGAAACAGCGTATACGCAACGGTCTGTCGGCTATAACAATCATTGATGCCGACGAAAACACAATGGTTGAGTTCGCTTCTCGCTTTGCAAACGAATCCCTCACCATGAACGATGAATATACCAAAGCCTGCATAAGCGAGTTTCTAAACCTCCATAACGGTCTTTTCGCCGTGAAGCTTTCCCACTCTGAGGGCATAGAGCTTGAACTTGAACCCCAAAATTACTACGAGCAGATGGATCTGTCCGAACTGGGCAACCTCTATGTATTCCCCGTGAGCTTCACCTTCGGCAACATAAACTTCATAGTTGCGATGTAAAGTCGGGAAGACAGCGGCTGGGACGGCGTGTGTTACTTATAATAATTAAAGCACGGTTTTTTATACCGTGCTTTTTGATTTTTATACCAAGGAATTGATTTTGTCAAGCAGCGACTTCTTGGAATCCCTTGATGCAAGCCCTGCCTTAACGATATTTTCGGCTCTGAACCGGATATAATTTTCAAAGAGTTTTGTGTCGATAACATGGTCAAACACGAAACTATTATAGCTTTCCGCATCCATATTCCCTGAAATCACGGGCAGAATCAGCTCAAGTATGAGCATCTTTGCGTCCTGACGTGTGATATCGTTTTCAAGTGCTGAAATCTTTTCTAAAAGTGCTTTCTTATCTTTGCGGATTACATATGAGCTGTCGGACATTCCGGCAAGGTTACGAACGGCATCGGTAGTGAAAGCAGGTGTGATAAACGGGAACATTGCAACAGGAAGCAGATCAACATTCGTTTCTTCATATATGCTCTCGTGAAGCATCGGGAAGAGGTTATAGAGGTATATCTCGGAAATATGGTATATACCGGAAGATTTTGTGATAAGCGGATATAAGAAACCGTTCACGCTGCCCGAAAGGGAGTAGTCGGCAGAAAAATGGGTTTCGTCCGAACCGGAAGTCTGGAAATCCTCGGCGCATTTTTTATTGATAAGCTCGGTGATAAATTCGGGGGTATAGATTCCGAAATCCTCTCTGTCGCCGTCGGTGAAGGTTCTCATACCGCCGAAACAGGTCTTGAAGAAACCGCCCGCAAAATCGGGTGCCGAAACAAACTGCTTGCCCAGATGCTCGAAAATATCGCAGAGAACACTATCCTTGACAAGCTCATCATTAATATTATAGTCGTATTCGGTGGTCATAATCCCCTGAATTTCGGTGCGGATTTTAAGCCGCTCGATGTCGGAGATACCTGTGAGATTAAATCTGCCGGTGATGATATCAAGCATAAGCGATATCGGAAGCTCGCCGGAGATATATTTAAAGCGGTCATTCTCAAGAAGCTTACTCATCTTCGGGAGTATCTTCATAATTGACTTGTCGGTGGACGATATCTTCTGCGACATAATCCCGAGACAGACAAGAAGCTCGGCATATTCACGCATGATAACCTGTTCCGATATGTAGTTGAAGAAGTAGCCGTAAATATACCCCGCAAAAAAATCTTTCAGTGCGATATAGCTTTCGGGGTTGGTGGAAAGATTTTGTATGTATTTTTCTTTGACAGCAGGAATATCTGCCACGGAAATCTTCGGTGAACCGCCGTTTGCGGCGATAAAATATTTCTCTTGGGATTTGCAGAAGAGTTTGAGATAGTTGGAGTAATTTTTCTCGGAATCGGTATCGTTATTATTATATGTCCAGCATAAAAACGCCCTCTGCATATTACCCAAGGTATCTTTAGACGAATCGACTAAAGTCTTTGTATCAATCTCCATTCCGAAAAGGTTTTGCTTGTTAAATTCGGATAGAATCTTCACAATCTCCTCGGAAAAAGCCATCTGTGCCGGACTGTTATCCATAAAAACGACAAGTTCCAAAAGCTCCGCGCCGATTACCGTTATATCAAAAACTGCTCCCATGTCAAA
>JAISIC010000074.1 GCA_031262225.1 Ruminococcus sp.
CCGGATGAAAGACGCCGTCACGAAATCGGACGCACCATCAACGTCAACGCAACCGCACAGCTTCTTGTTATTCTTGAAAAACCGAATAACTTCCATGACGTGCGTTCCATCGCCGATCATCTCAACGCAAAGAAAACCGTTGTACTTAACCTTGAAGCAACAACCCCCGGCGACACAACCCGAATCCTTGACTTTTTAGGCGGCGTTGCTTATGCAAACGGCGGAAATATCCGTGCTGTTGCAAACAAAACCTTCATCATCACCCCCTACAACGTTGATTTCAAAGGTGACGAGTTGGTAGGTCAGCTTGAAGAAAGCGGACTTTATCTGTATCCTCTTAACCGATAACTGAATTTGTGCGGATTTTAAGCTCAAAACTCGTACAGCTTATTCGTTGTGTTTTAATATGCAATTATCATTAGTCTTTAGGCTACGGCAATAAATTTTATTTTGGCGGGTGATTTTCATGCTCAGTGTAAAAGATATTAACAATAAAAGGTTTGAGCCTGTAAAAAACGGCTACAGCACCATTGAAGTCGATGACTATCTCAAACAATGTGCTAATTCGTTAAAGCAGGTTCAGGCTGAAAACGACGACCTAAAGCAGAAGCTTTCGATTTTAGCGGACAGCGTTCGCGAATTTCAAAAGAAGGAAGCCGACATTACAGGTGCTCTGCTTGATATTCAACGTACAAAGCGGTTTGCACTTGAGGATGCTCAAAACGATGCAAAGCGAATAATCGCCGATGCTCACGAACAGGCAAAGGCAATTTTGGGGAACACTTCTCACAAACTTCTTGCCGAAGAAAAATCTTATACCCAGATGAAAAAAGAAGTCGCGGCGTTTAAGGAAAATGTTCTTGCGATGTATAAAGAACACCTTGGCATCTTGACCTCAATCCCCGACGAATATGACGATCTTGAGGATGAAGTCGAGGCGGTGCTCGCACCCGAACCCGTTCACACCGAACAGGATGATGATCTTCCCGTTCCGAACGCAGTTATTTCAGAGACACCGACACCTGCTGAAAGCTTTATGGAGCCGACCGCAGACAGCGAACAGGACGAACAGACAGATATATACAGCAAGGCTTTCGGAGCAAAACCTATTCCCGGAAAATCAGAAAAATTTGATGCTCTCGGTTTCGGTCAGAACGTATGATAATCGGACTAATTATCTCGCTGCTTGCAGTTATCGGACTTGTTGCACTTGACCTCTTAATAAAACATTGGGCGGTAACATCACTTGCACCTATCGGGAGTATGGAACTGCCTATATTCGGCAACACCGATATAATCGGTCTTTACTACACCGAAAATACCGGTGCGGCGTTTTCGTTTTTTTCAGGCTCAAAATATTTCTTGATTATCTTTGTAAGCCTGCTCCTCCTCGCCGTTGCTGTCTACGGGATATTCGATAAAAACAAACACATCTTAAAATCCGCCTGTTTAATAATGATATTTTCGGGGGGGTTAGGCAACCTTTTAGACCGCATCAGAAACGGGTACGTCGTGGATTACATTGAGCTTCGCTTTATGGATTTCGCGGTCTTTAATTTCGCCGATATACTCGTAACGGTCGGTGCGGTTCTCCTTATAATCTATATTTGGTCAGCAGAGATGAGACCGGGCAAAAGCCGCAGAAGACGCCGTTCGGGATTTTCAAAGGAAGTTTCAAAATATAAAAATCGGTGATAACGGTGGGGAATGAGAAATTAATCATTTTCGCTGAAAGCGATGGTTACAGGCTCGATAAATTTATATCAAATCATGATATTTCCCGCTCACAAGCGGTTAAACTAATCGAAAGCGGCAATGTGACGGTTGGCGAAACTATCGTAACCGACAAAAACCACAGCGTAAAAACGGGAGAAACGGTAACAATCATAATCCCCGAAGCGATCCCTCTTGATGCTCGACCGCAGGACATTCCGATAGAAATTGTTTTTGAGGATGACGATTTAATTGTAGTCAACAAGCCCAAAGGGATGGTCGTTCACCCCGCCCCAGGAAACCCCGACAACACCCTTGTGAATGCGCTTTTATTCCATGTGAAAGGCAGACTTTCAAACATTAATGGTGTCATTCGCCCGGGAATCGTTCATCGGATTGATAAAAACACAAGCGGGCTCCTCATCGTCGCAAAAACCGATGATGCTCACAAAAAACTTGCGGAGCAAATCAAAGAACACTCCTTCACCCGCGAATATCTGGCGGTTTGTGTCGGAGGATTCAAAGAGACAAACGGAGTGGTTGATGCACCGCTCGGAAGAAACCCCAAAGATCGTAAAAAGATGTCTGTAATAAAGGACAAAATCCACGCTTCACGACCTGCTAAAACCGAATACGAAGTGCTTTCATCAAGCGGCGGATATTCGTATCTCAGACTTAAACTTTTCACCGGCAGAACCCATCAAATCCGCGTGCATATGGCTTCTATCGGGCATCCAGTCTTCGGCGATGATGTCTACGGAAAGCCTGATAAACTCTGTGACGGGCAATGTCTTCACGCCGCAAAGATAGGTTTTATTCACCCGAAAACAGGTGAATATATGGAGTTTGAAACTAATCTCCCCGATTATTTTAAAAATGTTTTAGAAAAGTTAAAGCTTATCAATGAATGAAGATTTTCACAATTTATTTTTTATCACCGACATGGACGGAACATTTTTGCCGTCAACAAAAATTCCGCTCGAAATTGACCTAAAAGCTGTAGACGAATTTAAAAAACGGGGCGGAAAATTCGCATTCGCAACAGGTAGAATTTTTCAGGCTTCATATAGTTATCTTGACCTTGGAATTGCAAACGCACCCTGCGTTTTGGCAAATGGTTCTCATATCTTTGATCCCGTTAAAAAAGAAACACTTTACAGAGAAAATTTATCAAATGAGGCTTTTCGTGTTGTTGACTTTATATATGAAAACTTCCCCGATGTTTCGGTTGAAATAAACACCCCGGATGACGTTGTCGTTTGCAGAAATAATTACAATGAGCAAAAACATATTGATACTGTCGGATTTAAAAAATGGCGAGAAGATAATATTACAAATGTTAAGAATCTGACATTGACAAAAATACTTTTTGCAGGCAGGTCGAAAGAAATAACAGAGCTTGAAAACTATCTGAAAGAGCATCCCTTTGACTGCGGAAATTTCGTACGTTCTTCAAATCATTTTTATGAGATTCTGCCGAAAGGCTGTTCAAAGGGTTCGGCTATAAAAAGGCTTCGCACCTTCTATCCTCCCGACATGAAATTTATAGCAATGGGCGACTTTTATAACGATGTTGAGATGCTTGATGAAGCCGACTTTGCGGTATGTCCGTCAAATGCAGAAGAAGATGTTAAAACAATTTGCGATTATATCTGCCAAAACAGTTGTGAAAACGGTGCGGCGGCAGAAATTATACAAAAAATCATCGGCGATAGTCGATTTGGAGGTTAATCATGGATACGGTTCTTAAAGCGGAACTGAAAAAAAAGGCGGCTAAAATCCGCACAAGCATCATTGATGAAGTTTACAGTGCGAAGTCCGGGCATCCGGGCGGTTCGCTGTCGATTGCAGACACATTAACCTATCTTTATTTTGCAAAGATGCACGTTGATCCGAAAAATCCGAAAATGGCGGATCGTGACAGGTTTGTTCTTTCAAAAGGACATTGTGCTCCGGCACTCTATGCGGCACTTTCGCTTCGCGGATTTTTTGATGAATCGGAGCTTAAAAAACTTCGTCACATCGGAGCAATGCTTCAAGGTCACCCTGATATGAAACATACTCCCGGCGTTGATATGTCCACGGGTTCGCTCGGTCAGGGTATCTCTGCGGCTTGCGGTATGGCACTTGCAGGTAAAATTGATTCTGCCGGATATAAAGTGTATACGGTTTTGGGCGACGGCGAGCTTGAAGAGGGTCAGGTTTGGGAAGCGGCGATGTTTGCTTCGCACAACAAACTTGACAACCTCGTTGCGATTATCGATAATAACGGATTACAGATTGACGGCAAGCTTTCCGATGTTTGCTCCCCTATGCCGATAACCGATAAATTCGCGGCTTTCGGCTGGCACGTGATAACGATGAATGCACACGATTTTGATTCTATCGAAAAGGCTTTTGATGAGGCAGAGAAGATACAATATCAACCCGTTGCGATAGTTCAAACATCTGTAAAAGGCAAGGGCGTTTCGTTCATGGAAAATAACGCAGGCTGGCACGGCAAAGCTCCTAACGCAGAGCAGTACGAACAGGCTTTGGCTGAAATTAATGCGGCTCTTTAAATAAAAATACTATTATAATTGGAGATATATCACAATGGCTGATGTAATTAAAAAAGCGACCCGCGACAGCTACGGCGAAGCACTTGTTGAAATGGGAAAGGTTCATGACGACCTACTCGTACTTGTGGCAGATCTTGCGGACGCGACAAAAGTTGAAGGTTTTAAAAAGGCATATCCCGAGCGGTTTTTCGATTGCGGTATCGCCGAAGCAAATATGATGGGAATCGCGGCAGGGCTTGCGGCTTCCGGAAAAAAAGTCTTCGCAAGCTCATTTGCAATGTTCGCAGCAGGACGTGCATTTGAAATCGTGCGTAATTCCATAGGCTACCCCCACCTTCCGGTGAAAATCGGTGCAACCCATGCAGGAATTTCTGTCGGCGAAGACGGTGCTTCTCACCAGTGCTGTGAGGATATTGCCCTCATGCGTACCATCCCCGGAATGACCGTTATCAACCCTTCCGATGATATCGAAGCGAAGGCGGCTGTATATGCGGCAATGGATATTGACGGTCCTGTTTACATTCGTTTCGGAAGGCTTGCTATCCCCGTTATCAACGATTTTGACGGTTACAAGTTTGAAGTAGGTAAGGGTGTTACCCTTAAAGACGGCAAAGATGCTACAATAATTGCTTCCGGTCTGCTCGTGAACGAGGCTCTCGAAGCGGCTAAGGCTCTCGAAACTGACGGCATTAATGCTCGCGTTATAAACATACACACCATCAAGCCGATTGATAGAGACATTATCTGTAAAGCGGCGAAAGAAACAGGGCTCCTTATCACAGCGGAAGAACATTCCGTTATCGGCGGGCTCGGTTCTGCCGTTGCCGACGTGGTTACAGAGTGCTGTCCTGTGCCCGTTGTGAAGATCGGCGTAAACGACGAGTTCGGGCATTCCGGTCCCGCTCCCGACCTTCTCAAAGAGTTCGGTCTCTCTGCCGAAAACATAGTTAAGGTTACAAAAGAAGCGGTCGCAAGAAAGTAAATCAAAATAAGGGGAGGCGTTTTAACGCTTCCCTTTTTATATTTTCGGAGTGTTTATGAATACAATTCTTGACGAGATTTTGGACCTGCGAGCTCGTATTGAACGTGCGAATTATGCCTATTATGTTCTTGATAATCCGGAAATGGCTGATGCGGATTATGATATTTTACTTCATAAATTAATTGATCTTGAGAATGAAAATCCGGAATATGACGACCCGAAATCACCTACCGCAAAGGTCGGCGGCGAGGTATCTTCCGACTTTAAAAAGATAACCCACGACGTTCAGATGGGGAGTATTCAGGATGTTTTTAATTTTTCCGACGTTTGTCAATTTGATGAAAAATGTCTGGCTCAAATTCCCGATATAGAATATGTTGTTGAGAAGAAAATAGACGGTCTTTCCGTATCGCTTGTTTATGAAAACGGCATTTTGAAGCTCGGTTCAACACGCGGCGACGGCTTTGTGGGCGAAGATGTGACACAGAATTTAAAAACGATAAAATCAATTCCGCAAAAGCTTTCGGGTGAAAATATTCCGCCTTTTTTAGAGGTTCGCGGCGAAGTATATATGTCCAAAAAATCTTTTGAAAAGCTGATAAAATCACAGATTGAAAATAACGAAGAACCGGCTAAAAATCCCCGCAATGCGGCGGCAGGATCGCTTCGTCAAAAAAACGCAAAAATAACCGCAAAAAGGGACTTGGATATTTTGATTTTTAATATTCAACAACCCGAATTTGAGACAATAAAATCACACTCCGAATCGCTTGATTACCTGAAAGAACTCGGCTTTGAAGTCAATGAATATTCGATATGTAAAAACATCGAAGCAGTGATAAAAGAGATTGAAAAAATCGGGAAAGAACGCAACTCGTTGCCGTTTGATATCGACGGTGCGGTCGTTAAAGTCAACAGCTTAGAGCACAGAAAAAAACTCGGTTCAACTTCAAAATTTCCGAAATGGGCGGTTGCTTTCAAATATCCGCCGGAAGAGAAGGAAACAATTCTTCTTGATATTGAACTTAATGTCGGGAGGACCGGTGCAATAACCCCGACCGCTGTTTTTGAGCCGCTCACCCTTGCCGGAACGACCGTTTCACGTGCCGTGCTTCACAATCAGGATTTCATCACCGAAAAAGATATCCGAATCGGCGACAAAATAGTAGTACGAAAAGCGGGCGATATTATTCCGCAGGTTTTGAAATCCGTAAGTCATAATGAAGATTCAAAGCCCTATATACTGCCCGATATCTGCCCTGTTTGCGGCGAAAAAACGACAAAAATTGATGCCGTTTTGCGTTGTGAAAATATCAACTGCCCTGCCGTTATCAATAAAAAAATAGTTTACTTTGTCAGCAAACCTGCAATGAATATTATGGGGTGTGGGGAAGCTTTGATAAAAACGCTTCTTGACAAAGGAATTATTTCCGATGCTTCCGATCTTTACGGTCTGAAAAAAGAAGATATTTCTTCCCTTGAAAGGATGGGCGATAAGTCGGCTGAAAATCTTTTAAACGCAATCGAGGAGAGTAAAAATAACAGTTTTGACAGGGTTATAAACGCAATTGGAATACGCGGAATCGGTGCGGAAACGGCAAAGCTTCTGTGCGAAAAATTCCCCTCACTTGAAGCAATAAAAAGTGCAACAATAGATGATCTTTCAGCTATCGACGGCTTCGGCGAAACACTTTCCGAAAATGTTTTTGAAGCAATGCGAAACGAGGGGTATATTAAACTTTTAGATAAACTTCAAGCCGCCGGGCTTTCCATGGAGTATAAAAAAGCAGCTCCTACCGACCTTAGATTTGAAGGGAAAACCTTCGTTCTTACAGGCACTCTCCCGACCTACACCCGCGATGAGGCAAAGGCAATTATCGAGCGTTTCGGCGGAAAAACTTCGGGTTCTGTGTCTAAAAAAACCGACTACGTTTTAGCCGGTGAGGAAGCGGGAAGTAAGCTTACAAAAGCACAAGATTTAGGCATAAAAATCATCAATGAAGATGACTTCAAAAAAATGTGTGAATAATTAATCTTCAAGCTCCGAAACGATAACAGAGATTGCCTCTTTCACGCATTTTATCTCCAAAACATCATGTTCGCCGCCTCTTTCGCCGTCAAGTGTGAAAGGGAGCGGCGTTTCCGATTCAATTTTAAGGCTCTCTGTTTTGAAACTGTAAATATACGGGCTGCTAAAATCGTGGTTAATCACGGTGGAAATGAGTACAGCAATCTGTGACGGCGGAACAGCACGGACAAAAATACACTCAAAAATCCCGTCCGAGAGGCTCACATCATCCCCCGTTATCCCCTTCAGTCCCCCCACAGAGGTTGCGTTCGCCGCCATCCCGAAATAAAAATCATCGGTCAAAGCTTCGCCGTCATGCGTGACGGTAAGGCGAAGTGGCTTAATGGAACCCAAACTTGACACGCCTTTCATCATATACGCAAGCGCACCGAAGATATTTTTCATCTGTTGGCTTGTCTCATAGCTGACATTTGTGAAAGCACCGAACGCCGCAACATAGGTGAAATATTCGTATGAGTTTGCAAGGTCGATTCTCCCGATATCATAACGCTTCGGAGAGCCTGTCATACACATCTCCGCCGCTTCTGTCATGTTCAAAGGAATTAGATGTGATGCAGCGAAATCGTTCATTGTCCCGGCAGGAATATATCCGAGCGGAATGTCGGTACCCGAAGAAATAAGCCCTTTGATAACCTCGCCGAGCGTTCCGTCGCCGCCGCTGCAAACGACCAAATCGACTGCATTTTTTTCGTCATACACCGCCTCAGCCGCATTGAAAGCATCAAGCGAACCCTGTGTCGGATGAGCTATGACGTCATAACCATGTGCGGAAAAAATGTCGATTATATCAAAAAGATGTTGTTTTATTAGCCCGCGTCCTGCGGTGGGATTATAGATAAAAAGCAGTTTTTTCATTTTTGTTGCTCTTTTATGATTTTGTAATTGCCGCAACCGCAAGCCTGTCACAGCGTTCATTCTCGGGATGGCTGTTATGCCCTCTAACCCATTTGAAGCTGACGTTATGTATGCCGACTAATTTCAAAAGCTCGTCCCAAAGGTCGGTGTTTGAAGCCGGTTTGCCGTCAGATTTTTTCCAGCCTTTTGCTTTCCAAGACTTCGCCCAACCATTGTTAATCCCGTCACAGACATATCTTGAATCGGTCGTGACTATCACATCGCAGGGATATTTGAGGGCACGAAGCCCCTCAATTACTCCGCGAAGCTCCATTCGGTTATTGGTCGTTTCGGGCTCAAAACCGGATATCTCCTTTTCTTTACCCATTGCCCTGAGAATAACCCCATACCCGCCCGGTCCGGGGTTACCGGAACAAGCACCGTCCGAAAATAACTCAACCTTCAATGTGATCTCCTATTATTATGATTATATGTTTTGCTCTTATACATTGTCTTTAAGTAACTTCCAGCCCATAACTTCTTATAAGCTCTGCAATGCCTTTGCGATACGGCATTATAAGCGGCGTAAGCGTTATTGCGGGCGGTTTGATATTAATCTCAAAGGCGGTGACAGTCTGCGAACCGTTTATATCTATTTCAAGCGTGTCGGTGCGAGTTTTTATAACCACCTTACCGGAAATTTCGCTGTTATCATAAGCAGAGTAAACGACATCAATTTCAGACGTTTTTGCAGATATCTTTTTCATGTCAATGTAAACAGCACGCTTTATATTTGTGTGAAGATAACTCACAGAGCCGTCGAGAGATAAATCGTTGCCGAAGAACACAAGCTGTCGGCTGTCTCCGATAACCATAGACCCGTCATGCATGAAAACATATGCGTCAACATCTGTTGACGATTCACCGATAAACAAAATTTCTAAAAAATCATCGGCTGAAATCGGATAGTGCATACCGCGTAAAAGCTTTGTAATGCCGGATTTTGTTGATTTTGGTTTCGGTAGGAGCTGTGTAATTCCGCTGCCGATTCCCTTTTTACGATTATCCACAGCGGTAACTGTCTGTCTTTGTGTTCGGGGCATTTTTACCGTCGGCATCAGAGATAACACAGATTGCATTTCAGGTTCAAAAAGGAGCGGAGCATAACTTTTTTTCTCTGCATTTTCATCGACAGCTGCGGTGAAAACCATCTTTCTTGTCACACCTGTTTTAATATAAACCGATCGCCTGATTATCGAACCTGCTTTGCCTCCCGGAAGACGTATGCCGAGGGTGTTTTCACCCGCTTGAAGCCTGTCCGCCGAAAGGGTTACCCCCTTGTCACATGAAAGCTCACATTCACAAGGTATAGAAATCTTTATCGAAAATTCAAACGGTGTATCGGGATAAACAGCACCGACAGAAAGCGAGTAAGGTATATTAAAAAAGCCCTCTTCTGCTGCCTTTCCGATAACCGTTCCGTACACGGATATATCTTCTAAAAGGGTGTCATCGCGAATCAAGAGAGCCGGACTGTCCGCGGAGGCGGCAAAAACAGATATGTTTTGAAGACGTACTCCGTTTGAATCAACATTGAGTGCCGCCGTTTCGATATCGCGAATATAAAAACTTGCACCGCCGCCGTTGCAAACGGCGGGGCGATTTATTAAAAACGGTCCTTCATATTCGCCGACAGGGATATTAACCCCTGCATAAATCATTTCGTTAATTTCCATATTAAACAGTCTTTAATATTAATGTTTCAAAAAGTCCCCAAAGAAGAGATACACCCAAAAGCGCGGGTATAAGTGTGTCACCGAAAGCAACAGGCAGCGGCGAAAGCACAATGGCATAAAGAACAAACATAGCGATTGCAAGGAATAACACAAGTATCGCCAAAACCCTCTTAACCTGTGAAAGCTTTTTGCATTCGTATATTATATTCGTCGTGTCTGTAAAGGCTTCAGATAAATCCTTCGTCAAGACGTTCATATCACAGGCTTTTTTTATTCCGTTATCGGCGATGCTCGGCACAATCTTCACATCGGCGGGTGGAATGAGCGAATCGATATCAAGAGCAATCGAAGCAGTCTTGTTGTCGCTGTTCCCGACAGGATTTGCCGTGTTTCCGGCAGAAAGACGCAATGAGCTAATCAGATAATCACTATATACACTTGATTCACAGGACGGTAGCAGCGAAATCTGCATTCCGCCGTCCATTGCGGCATTAACAGCTTTTTTGACAGCAAAAGTCGGAACAGCGGGAAATACAAAATAACCTAGAATGAGCCAGCCTTCGGTCGGAAGCTCACCGTTTCGGATCCTCCCGTGATTAACGGCAACAAGCTTTACTCTTTTACCCTCTCTTGAAAGAAGGTTTATCGCAGATAAAATTTTTTCGCAGGTCTCTTTAGAGAGTTCCTCACGTCCTGCTTCGGCAAAGGCATATGCACCGTTTATGGTTTCAAGAACTTCGGGTTTTCCGAAATATCTTGTTGCAAAGATACCGTCCGTACGGACTGTAACCGCTGAAAACCCGTTTTCGGGTGTAAAGGGTATCTCCGATATGAGTTCGGTATTAAGCGTTTCATCCTCAGTCAGCCCGACAAAGTTTCGCAAAAATTTGCCGTCAGAAGGATTTGCACCTATCTTGCTGTCGGTGAAGGTAGCAACAGCTGTTTTAAGAAGCCCTTTAATCGGTTCGGGAAGAACCTTTGAATCCGTTACATTTTGATAAAAGTTTGCAGCACTGTCATCAGCCGAAACGAGGTTGAAAACCGGCTCGGAAGATGGATATAAAAGCTTCGCATCAACACTTATACGTGAGATTTTTCCCGCATCAAGCACCGTTTCGGGAGCAAAAATGTCAATCTGTTTTTGCTTGGCAAAGGCACGGATTAAATATTCGGAAGAACTGCAAAACGGGAATGAGATGCTGATAATCCCGAAAGCAAGGGATAGGTTATCGAGTAAAACTTCGTATGTACCAAGATAAACTACCTGTCCGACAACGAACCTGATAACAACTGCACCGACAGCAAGTAAAGCAGTCACGAGCACCGAGATTGTCGTAAGGTCGCCGAATTTAAAACTTTTCTTATCACGTTTTTTAACCGCTTCGCTCTTTTCAGAGGATTTTCCGTCTTTGGTAACTTCAAGGGTAATGCTTCCGACATATATTACAGAGCCTGACGAAATACTGCAGTCAATACGTCTGACCCGCCCGGAATCGGATTTCTTTTCGAGGAGTTTCCCGTTTTCATAAACAAAAGCGTGTCCTGCAACAACATCTCCCGATATCGGAATATAATCGCCTTTTCGCAGGATAAGACTGTCCCCCGCTGTGATTTCGGAAACAGGCAAAAGCAGTTCTCCTGTCGCCGCATTCCTTATAACTCTGTATTTTGTGTCTTTAAAGCTGTCAATGTCTTTGTCTTTTGACGTAAACGCGGCAATGAGGAACGCTGAAAAAATCCCGTATAAAAGGAGAGCAACGGGAACAGAAAAATTACCCGTAAAGGCGGGAAGAACCCCTATATACCCCAAAAGGTATACTATTATATAAAGAAGAACAAGAAGGTATATAACACAGTTTCGGATAGAGAGCAGTTCTTTTGTAAACATTCTTGCCAAGGTCATTCTCCTTTATTCGTCCCGACAAAGATACAGATTAACGGGGTTTTTAGATATAGAGGCGCTGTATTGGAAAGGTATATCATCGTTTATTAACGCAACCGATTTCATATGAATATATGTCGGTGTCAAGGAACCGTCGGTGGGGTCATAACATTCAATAATGTAAAGGCTTGAATCTTCTTGGCTTCTGGTCAGTTTCGCGGCGTTAAAGCTTCGCCCGTCCGCTACTAAAACTGCCGGGATACCGAGGGTGAGCTGCCTTACAAGCTCGTCAAAGGCTCCCTGTCCGTCGATTCCGAATGAAAGCCACGAAACTCCGCCTTTGTCGGCATAGTTATTAAAGTAGTTTACAGCAGTGTAAACCTCAAATTCGTCGGAATTTTCCCCCGCCATCGTATCAATATCAAGTGCCGGGTATTCATAATCGGAAAAAACTCTTTGAGGCTGGAATGTGATTGCACGTAAAAACCCGGGTATGTCTCTGCCGCCGCCCCAGTCATAAGGCGTTGTTAAAACTTGATAGAATCCGGTAAGCGGACCTAAAGCTTCAATAGATGAAACCGAGAGCGGCAAAACTCCGTCTGCTATTTCATCAAAATCCCAACGCTCCGTAACCTTAAGATAGTTACCGTAAAGCTCCGTTTTCGGAAGCACGAGTTCAGACAGGTTCTGCTTTCCGGCAACGAAAAATTCGCTTTGTGAAAGGTTATAGCCCGGAATCCTCGCACCGCTGTTTGTGGTATATGGTGCTTCCGATAGGTTTAAGGTACCGCTGTAATAGGCGGCGGCAAATACAGCCATACCGAGGTCGGAGCCTTTCGGGTCGTGAGTGGTCGGAATATCTTTGGCAGAAAGGGTATCCTCTGAAACGACAAATCCCGAATCGGCAATCACCAAAACATTCATATCAGGGGTTTTTGAACCTTCGCCTGTGTCATCCTGTATTGTCTCGGTTCTTCCCGCATAAAGAAGCGATTCAATCTTCCCGTTTATCGAGTCAAAGGTACCGCTGTTGACAGCTTGATAGTAAACGCCGCCCGTCTCTTCCGCAATTTGAGATAAAAATTCGGGGTCTATCTTCTTGCCCAAACCAATCGTTATTACCGATATATTTTTGTCCTGTGCGTATTTTATTGCCCGTTCTTCCGCTAAAGGGTCTGCATTTGTCGGAAGACCATCGGTAATCGCAATAATATAGTTGTGGTCGGTTTTGTAATCTTCAAATTCATCTACAGCACGTATAATTGAGTTTGATATTTCCGTTCCGTCGAAATTCTCATCGGTCGTCTTAATGCTCTCAAGTGCAGTCAAAGCGGCGTTATCGTCGTCGGATATCGGAGCAAGTGTGCTGTAACGGAGCGTGAACTTGGCAACGCCGAAATTAACCTTTTCATTCAAGTTATTTATTATGTTTTCGGCAAAGTCAACCCGCTCAAAATTAATATCATTTTCTTCCGAACCGACAACCATCGTCTCCGGGTACATTGATCCGCTGTTGTCGATAACAAACATTATATTAACGCCGCTCGTCGCCGAAAGGAAGTTCCTGTCAGCAAGAAAATATATTCCTGATGATACATCGGCTGTGATACCGGCACCGTCGTCCGAAACGGTACCGCCGTTTCCGGCAAGGCTCATGCTGCCGTCTTCGGGATTATAGCGGAAAATTTTCAAATCGGGATTGCTGCCCCATTTGTCAAGCTTTATTTTTTCTGAATCAAAGTAAATATGCCCTGACGGATTTGCGGCGGAGAGTGTTATCTCTACACCGGGTGAAAGTATACCGGGATAGTTTTCAACGCTCATCGGATATTCGGAAACGCTGCTTGTGTAAACTTCCCAATTGCCGGAAACACTGACGAGTGCGGGACCGATTTCCATGGGATATACAAATGTACGCTTCGCATCTTCGGTTATGCCGTCGGTTTTTGCTTCGAGAGGGTTTATTTCGGCAAGGAGTTCAATGCCGTCCGAGACCCCATCCCCGTCGGTATCGTATTTTGCGGGAGCGGTCGCCGAAAAAAGGAGCTCGTAACTGTCGGTCAGTCCGTCCTCGTCTGTATCAAGCTTATAGACCGAAAGATTGTATTTTTCTTTGTCGGAAACAGAAAGATTACTGTCCGTTTTCGAGATATGCTTAATAACCTGATGGTTGCTCACCGAAAGCAGTGCCTTTTGGGCATCTTCAATATCAGCGGTGTTCGCGGCTCTGACATAAAAGAAACTCCCGATATAAAGTGCGGTTATGATTACAACGGCAAGAACCACCATACTGCGGCGTGCTCTCAGCTCGTCTTCGTCCAAAACATGACGTCTGCGTTTGTATTTTGCTTTTGGTGTCTTTTTCTCAACCTTTTCCTGCTCTTCGAGTTCTTTGGCGGCAAGCTCGGATGGTAGGATACGTCTGAAGCTTTTGTCAATAAATGTTTCTCTTTCAATGCCGGTGTTATATTCATCAACATTTCGGTCTGCACCGAGTTCGTGAAGAAGTCTTTTTTTATCATCGGTTGAATATGTAATTCTTTCTCTGTCAACCACAAGAGGTTCAGAGAAATTTACAGGTGAATCGTCTTTTTGCGGCACTTTATAAACAACGCT
Organism: Ruminococcus sp.; assembly: GCA_031262225.1. Lineage (GTDB taxonomy): Bacteria > Bacillota > Clostridia > Oscillospirales > Ruminococcaceae > JAISGY01. Next base: position 14,414 of record JAISIC010000074.1, read on the forward strand.
GTCATCGTCAGGTCCGACGTTGGTGTATAGATCTATTTCAGCGGCAATATCCCTCGGAGTACGCCGAATAACGACCTCTTCGCTTTCGGGTCCCAAAAGCTTATCTGCAAGATCGTTCACACGCTCGATATGTTCGCCGTGATTTAGTTTCTTTTTATCCATAATTTAGCATCAGTATCAGGGGAAACGCAATTATACAAATACATTGTAGCACAATTTTATTAAGAAAGTTACGACAAGATGTAAATAATATATGTTATGCTATACGGATTTCCATGACAGAGCAAGCAGGAATTGTGAATTTAAGCACCCCGCCGATTGTTGAAAAGGCGTTGAAGTCAGAAATCTTCACATTTTCCGGCTTCTCAAAGGTATTCTTGGCATTGATTGCACCGGTTAAGATACGTCCGGAAATATGTGTAATGCTCGGTGAGTCGGAGGTTATTTCGTATGCTTTTTCAGCCGACAGATTAGCGACAGTAACGGTGGTTACGCCGTCCTTAATCGAAGCGGAAGCAGAAAGGCAGGGCACCCCGTGGGAGGATTCCTCAGTTTGAATATAGGTATCGACAAGGTAAGCATCCTGATGAGCTTTGAAGAGGTCAAAAACATGATAGGTCGGGGTTGTGAGCATCTTTTCATCTTCGGTGAGGATTATCGCCTGCAAAACGTTTACCATCTGTGCGATATTTGCCATCGAAACTCTGTCACAATGATTGTTAAAGAGGTTTAAGTTCACCGCGGCAACAATAGCATCACGCATGGTGCTCTGTTGGTAAAGGAAGCCGGGGTTAGTTCCGGGTTCGGGATTATACCAAGTACCCCATTCGTCGATAACAAGCCCCACACGCTTTTCGGGGTCATATTTATCCATGATGCGGCTGTGCTCTTCAATGAGGTGTTCCATCTGCATGGTCTGGCGAAGGGTATCGTAGTAAACATTAACGTCAAAATCGGTGGAGGACCCGTGGTCGTTCCAGTCGCCGGTAGGCAAAGTATAGTAATGAAGAGCGATACCGTCAAGCATCTTTCCGGCACTCTCCATCAGCTTTTCTGTCCAGTTCCAGTCACCGCCGGAAGGACCGCAGGCTATTTTATAAAGTGTGTTGCCGCTGTAATTTTTAAGGTAGGTCTGATACTGCCTGTATACGTCTGCATAGTATTCCACACGCATATTGCCGCCGCCGCCCCAATTTTCGTTGCCGACGCCGAAGTATTTAAGCTTCCAAGGCTCTTTTTTTCCGTTTTTACGGCGCTCCTCTGCCATAGGGGATGCACCGGCAAAGGTCATATATTCAACCCACTCGCTCATCTCGCGGACGGTTCCGCTTCCGACATTGCCGCATATGTACGGTTCACAGCCGATAAGCTCGCAAAGTTCCATAAATTCGTGAGTTCCGAAGGAGTTATCTTCCACAAAGCCGCCCCAACAGGTGTTGATCATCTTTACGCGTTCACCGACACCATTATGCCAATGGTATTCATCGGCAAAACAGCCGCCCGGCCAGCGAAGTACAGGAACTTTAATCTTTCTGAACGCCTCGATAAGGTCTTTTCTTATTCCGTTTATATTCGGTATGGGCGAGTTTTTCCCGACATATATACCGTCATAGATGCAAAATCCAAGATGCTCCGAAAAATGCCCGTAGATATTCTTGTTAATGACTCTGCCGTCTTTTGTCGGGGTTAGTATCAGTTTCATATGTACTCCTCTTTTATATTATATCAACAATTTTCTGTATAGTCTTAAGACGCTCCCGCCTTTTTTTGAAGTCCGGTATATACTGCCCGACGACTGCCCAAAACCTCTTTGAATGATTAAGTTCTATAATATGTGACAACTCATGCACCACAACATAATCGATAAGCTCATCGGAAGCCATCACAAGCCGCCACGAGAAGCTAATCGCTCGATCAGAGTTACAGCTCCCCCAGCGGGTTTTTGCTCCCGTGATCCTTATAGCCGTGAAAGCAACTCCCATAATACGCGAAAACTCAACCGCTTTTCTTGTGAGAAGCGTTGCGGCAAGCTTTTTATATAAGGAGATGACGGCTTGCCTGTCGATATGACCGTCCTCACCGCACGGAATATAAAAAACGCCGTCCGAAAATGTCGGGCTTCTGTCAGTTTTCTTCAAATTTACTTCCTGCCCTCTGTAAAGAAGAGAGCCGTCATATTCCACATTCATATATACTATAACTATAACACAGATTTTGAAGATTGTCAATAATAAACTATCAAATAGTTTTAAAATTGCCGCGTATGTTTTTTGTACTCACAGCGGTGTTGCGTTTTGCGAGTTCGGGGTCGTCCTGCTTTTTATAGAGTATCTCTTTCACGCCGATAACAAGGACAAAAACGGCGAAGATAGTACGCAAAAGCTCCTTATCAATAAACCTCGCTATAATGCTCCCGATAACCGCACCGACAATACCCGCCGCGATTGCCGGAATCAGCGGACGCCAATTAATAAGCTTATTTCTTGTGTGGATTATCACAGCAAGCAGGGCGATAGGGATAAAATAAAGAAGGTTAATCCCCTGTGCGGAAAGCTGATCAAATCCCGCAAAGACTGTCAGGTATATGATTAGAAGCATACCGCCGCCGACACCGAGCGAAGCAAGTATGCCGGTTATAAACGCCGCAAAAAAACTCCAGAACATAATAAACTCCAAATCTTAAAATTATGTCAAAAGCATCCGCCCGCCTGCCAAGATTAAAAGCCCGCCGAAGATGCGTTTTAGCCAGACATTAGAGATCTTTTTAAGTACAAGTCCGCCGATGAGGGCTCCTGCAAGCCCGAACGGAATAAGCGGCAATGCGTCACTCCACGAAAAATCCTGCCCGAGCGAATAGACCGCCATTGAGACGGCGGAAAGAGGCAGTGTCACCGCAAGGCTTGAAGCGTGGGACTCTTTCACCGAAAGCCCCGCATTTTTGAGTGCCGGAACAGCCGCGACACCGCCGCCCGAACCGAAAAGCCCGTTGACAGTACCGATTAAAGCCCCGCACAACGCATAATAACCCTTACCCTTTGATTTTTTCTTCATAGGGTTATTATGCGGGACGAGGCTTTTTTTATGCTTTTATATGGCATTGACAAAGTTTACAAGCAGATTTACGCCGAACGTGCATTATAGAGTTTATAGTAGTCGCCGCGTTTCGCAAGAAGCTCTTCATGTGTTCCGCACTCGGTTATACCCTTGTTTGAAACATACATGATCTTATCGCAGTTTTGGATGGTCGAAAGACGATGTGCGATAATAAATGATGTCCGTCCTTTGAGCACTTGTAAAAGCCCTTGTTGTAGAAGCCGCTCGGTTTTAGCATCAATTGAGCTTGTCGCCTCGTCAAGTATTAAAATCTTCGGGTCGGAAACGAGTGTTCGAGCAAAGGTGATGAGCTGTCTTTGCCCCTGTGAAAGGGCTGTTCCGCGTTCGGTAATCACTGTTTCGTAACCGTCGGCAAAACTTTGGATAAATTCATCTGCACAAACGATCTGTGCCGCCGCTCTGATCTCCGCAGGTGTCGCATCAAGCTTGCCGTATCGGATATTCTCTTCGACTGTGCCGGAGAAAACGAAGCTGTCTTGAAGCATTATCCCCATCTGAGATCTAAGTGATTCAAGAGTTACACCGGATATATCGGTGCCGTCGATAAGCACACTTCCCGAGTTGACGTTATAAAACCTTGAAATAAGGTTTACTATCGTTGATTTTCCCGCACCTGTCGGACCGACAAGAGCAATACTCTCGCCCGGCTCAATCCTAAAAGACAGATCCTCAAGAATCACAGCACTTTCATCGTATGAAAATGTTACATTCTTAAATTCCACAGCACCTTTTATAGGAGGAAGCTTTGTTGCACCTTCAATGTCGGTAACGTTGACAGGCTCGTCAAGAAGTTCAAAGATACGCTCGAGGTATGCGATGGTGTTAATGAAGTTATTATAAAGATTGGCAATATTCATAAACGGCTGCCAAAAACGTGCCGCATAGTCGCTCATGGCAATGATAGTACCGAAACTCACACCCGGAATGACAAGAAGCCCTGCAAGGAAGATAAGAACCCTAATGCTTGCCGCAACGATATCAATCGACGGCCAGAGAATGTTATTCCAAAAAACTGCCTTCATCCAAACGGTGCGAGACTCTTCGTTAAGCCCTCGGAAAATCCTGTCGTTTTCCTCTTCGCGGGTGAACATCTGCGTTACTCTGGCACCCTCAAGCCCTTCGTGAAGATAGCCGTTGAGGTTGCTGTTTTTGTTTGAAACAAGCTGCCAGCCTTTACGCTGATTATTTTTAATAGACAGAATAACCGCCGCCAAAACAGGCACACCGAGCATTATAACGCAAGCCATCCGCCAGTCCATGATGAACATGAAGATGAGGATAAAAAGTACGTTGAATGTTTCAAGTGCAAAGGTAATAATACCATTTGTCATGAAGTCGGCGATTTCGTTTATGTAGTTTACCACACGGACGAGGATTTTCCCGTGCGGGCGGCTGTCGTAATATTCAAACGGCAGACGTTGAAGGTGTGCGAAAACATCCTTTCTTATGTCATAAATTATATCCTGCCCGACGATGGTCATAGTCCTTGAGCGAATCTGTGAAAGCTTGACATTGACGATGATTATCCCGAGGAGCGCCGCCGACAAAGCGATAAGCATACCGTAATTTTTCGTCGGCAGGACGTTATCGATCGCGTACTGGACTATAAACGGTCCCAAAAGCCCGATTATAATCGCCGCTGCCGAAATCACAAGAGACATTATCATCTTCTTGCGGTATTTTTTCATATATACAAACGCACGCTTTAAGTGCTTTATGTCGAATGGAGTATCGAGCCGTTCGTCTATATCAAATTTATTTCGTGCCATTTTTTATCACCTGCCTCTATTTAAACCAACTGTTCTTCAAACTCTTCTGCAAGCTTTCCGTGCTGGAGCTCGTAAATCTCTCTGTAGTATCCGTCTTTATTTTTAAGGAGCTCTTCATGTGTCCCGCGTTCGGTGATTTTACCATGAGAAAGTATGATTATCTGATCTGCATCCTTTGCAGTAGAAATACGCTGTGCAATGATAATTTTAGTCGGTTTATACCCGAGCTTGTTTTCAAGGTTTTCTTGAATTATCGCTTCTGTTTCAAGGTCAACGGCACTTGTCGTGTCATCAAGAATCAATATCGACGGCTTAACGGCAAGGGCACGAGCCAGTGATATACGCTGTTTTTGCCCGCCCGATAACCCGACTCCTCGTTCGCCGATAATAGTTTCATACCCCTCGGGGAGTTTCTCTATGAAACCCGCCGCGTCGGAAAGCCCGGCGTAAAGATAGACATCATCAAGAGGCATATCGACATCCGAAAACGCGATATTTCCTTCAACGGTATCAGACCAAAGGACCACATCCTGCATCGCCGTTCCGATTTTACGGCGAAGCTTGCGGAGAAGATGGAACCGTACATTGATTCCGTCAACGGTCACCTCGCCTGATGTCGGGTCGTAAAAACGTGCAATAAGGTTTATGAGGGTGGTTTTACCGCTCCCTGTCTCACCCATAATGGCAACGGTCATACCCTTTTTAATATGCAGATTTATATTTTCAAGTGCAAACCGGTTTGATTTTGCATATTTGAAGCTGACATTTCTGAAATCAACTTCACCGTGGATATATTCGCTGTCTGTTTTCGCATCTTCTCTGTCAACGATCATCGGGCGCGCATAGTAAACTTCAATAACCTTATTTGCCGAAGCCATGAACCTTTGAAGGTCGTTTACAAGATTTCCGATAAACCGCATCGGGTTTGAAAGCGTCCAGATAAGGCTTGAATATGCTATGTATTCCCCGAATGTGAGCCTGCCGTTCATGACAAAAAGCCCGCCGACAAGAAGGTGCACAACCGAAAGCCCCGATGCCGCCGTTTCAATATAGGGGAAGAATTTAAGCCAAACGAGCGAAGCTGTTTTATTGGCATCCGAATAGTTTTTGTTGGCGTGGTCAAACGCCGCTTTTTCATAATCCTCGCGGGCAAACGCTTTTACAACCCTGTTCCCCGCGATATTTTCCTGTGCTCTGATATTAAGTCCCGAAAAGGTTTCGCGAAGCTGAATATATTTCGGTCCTGCTTCTTTGCGGAACACGTTTGTTATTATAAGGATAACGGGGGTCAGACCTAAAAGTGCTATAGCCATAAGCGGGTCTAAATAGAAAAAATATATGGTTGAAGCGGTGAAAAGAACGATGTTTTCCATGAGCGTCTTTGCAACCCAAGCAACAACATGACGTACCGCTTGAAGGTCACCGGTGAGGCGTGTCATAAGGTCACCTGTGCGGTTCATATCGTAGTACGACATATCCTGACGCTGAATGTTTGCGAAAAGGGCAGTCCTAATCTTATAGAGCATAGACTGGGACGCCTTTTCATACATCATATTAGCCGAAAAAAAGGTTAGCGAGCGTACAAGCTGAACCGCAAGTATGGTTATGCAAAGTGTATATAAAAGCTGTCTTTGATGGACAAGAGCTTCGACCGCTGTCGGCGATTCAATAAAAATATCGATAATACGCGAAAATAACATCGGTGAAACGATGGTCACCGATTGTGCAATTATTGTACAGATAATCGCCAAAAGATATATTCCGCGATTACCCTGTAAATTCTTCCATACCCATTTCAGTTGAAACATAATATCCCTATTTATTCTCTTCCCTTGTCCGCGATTAACATCCCCATGTCATATAGCCCGGGGCATTTTCCGCAGATAAAGAGTGCCGCATTGACAGCACCGACTGCGAAAACTTCCTTTGAATATGCTTCGTGCTTTAGCGTTACAACCTCGTCCCTGCCGCAAAAACACAGTTCATGCTCCCCGACTATAGTCCCGCCGCGAAGCGAACTTATGCCGATTTCGTTGCCTTCACGCTTTTTCCGCTTTGAATAGCGGTCGTATACATTAATCATCTTCCCGCCGCGAACTTCATTAACGGCATCGGCAAGCATTAAAGCAGTTCCGCTCGGCGAATCAATCTTCTGGTTATGATGCTTTTCGATTATTTCAACATCAAAATCAGAACCCAAAACCTCCGAGGCTTTCTTTGCAAGGCTCACAAGGAGGTTAATGCCGAGTGACATATTGAAGGTGAAAAACAGAGGTATCTGTGCAGACGCTTTGTGTATCTTTTCAATCTGGGCGGAAGTATAGCCTGTCGTCGCAAGAACCGCCGGAGTTCCGGTGGTAAGGCAGTAGTGCAAAATCTCATCAAGCCCTGCCGGGTGTGAAAAGTCGATGATAACATCAGGCTTTTCGGGCAGAGCTTCAAAGCTGTCATAAACCGTGAAATCCGAATAGGCGACAGGGTTCATCTTGTCAACACCGCTGACCGTGATACAGTCGGTACGAGCCGCGATAATCCCCGCTATAACCCGCCCCATCTTCCCGGTCGCCCCGGAAACGGTTATCTTTTTAACTTCCATATTAAAATTGTGCTCACAATCTATAAGAGTCCGAGTTTATCAAGTGTCGCTTTCAGTTTCGCAGTTTTCGCTTCTTCCATCGGTATAAGGGGCAGTCTCATAGTCTCATCGCAAAGCTTCATCATCGCCGCCGCCTGCTTAACGGGTATCGGATTGGTGTCGATGAAAAGGTTATTTGCAAGCTCAAGATATTTGTTCATCAAAGCCGCCGCTTCGGGGTAGTTTCCGTCAAGCGACAGCTTTGCAATCTTCGCCGTAACTTTCGGGATAACATTTGAAAGCACGCTGATAACGCCTTTGCCGCCCATCGCTATCATAGGTAAAAACTGGTCATCGTTACCGCTGTATACATTAAGATCCTCACCGCACTCGGCAAAAATCTTCGCGATAAGCGAAAAGTCGCCGCTTGCTTCCTTGGTCGCATTAATCATAGGGTGCTTTGAAAGCTCTTTATAGGCTTCTATGCCGATACTTATCCCCGTTCTTGACGGAACGTTATATAGCATAATCGGGATATTCACGGCATCAGCAGTGTGCGAAAAATGCTTAACAAGCCCTCTCTGTGAGGTTTTGTTATAATACGGGGTCACAAGAAGCAGAGCATCTGCACCTGCTGCCTCCGCAGCCTTTGAAAGCTCGGTAGCATAGAGAGTATCGTTACTTCCGGTGCCTGCGATAACAGGAACTCTCTTTGCAACACGGTTCACACAGTATTTGATAACCTCAATATGTTCCTCGTCGGTCATGGTCGAAGCTTCGCCTGTTGTGCCGCAAACGACAATAGCGTCAATACCTTCATCAATCTGAAAATCAATGAGTTTCCCGAATGTTTCATAGTTAATCGAAAAATCGGGATTCATCGGGGTTATAATCGCTGTCGCCGCACCTGTAAATATAGTTTTTTTCATTAATTCACCTTCAGTCAAGATACCCCTTAGCCGCAAGGAGTTCTGCCATCAAAACGCCGCCGCCTGCCGCACCGCGTAAAGTATTGTGCGAAAGGCATACGAATTTATAGTCAAATAAGCTGTCTTGTCGCAGTCTGCCGATTGACACTGCCATTCCGCCCTCAAGGTCTCTGTCAAGCTTTGTTTGAGGACGATTATCCTCTTCAAAATAGTATAGAAACTGCTTCGGAGCAGAGGGAAGACCGAGCTTTTGGGGTTCGCCCTCATATTCACGCCAGATTTTTATCATCTCTTCTTTGGTCGGTTTATTCTTAAACGAAACCGAAACCGCCGCCATATGCCCGTCTGTTACAGGAACGCGATAACACTGTGCAGAGATTACAGGGCTTATCGCCGGGATAATCTTTCCGTCAACAATCTTGCCCCAGATTTTAAGCGGTTCCTGCTCACTCTTTTCATCTTCGCCGCCGATAAAGGGGATAACATTATCGACAATCTCGGGCATCGTCTCGAAGGTCTTGCCCGCACCGGAAATCGCCTGATAGGTGCAGACAGAAGCCTTTGTCACCTCGAACCGTTCCATAAGCGGGTGGAAAGCCGGAACATAGCTTTGAATGGAGCAGTTTGATTTAACCGCAATAAAGCCGCGTTTCGTGCCGAGCCGCTTTCGCTGTGAAGCGATAACTTCTGCGTGTTCGGGGTTTATTTCCGGGATAATCATCGGAACATCGTCTGCCATTCTGAATGCGGAGTTATTGGACATAACCGGACATTCAAGTTTCGCATACGCCTCTTCAAGTGCCTTAATTTCAGCCTTAGGCATATTAACAGCACAGAACACAAAATCAACTGACTTTGCGATCTTCTCCATATCCAGAGCCGCATCCATAACGACAATATCGGCAAATTTCGCGGGGAGCGGTGTTTTCATCGCCCAACGCCCGCCGACCGCATCAGCATATTTTTTACCTGCCGACGACGGTGATGCGGCAAGAATTTTCACATTAAACCACGGATGGTTTTCAAGCAGGGTTAAAAGCCTCTGCCCCACCATTCCCGTGGCACCTATTATTCCGACATTAAACTGTTTCATGATTTAAAACCCTTCAAAAAAACTCTTGCATTCCTTTGTAATATGTATTATAATAAATGATAGCGTTATTTTATATTATATCACGAAATCACTGTATTGTCAATAATCAAGGATAAAAAAATGCTTAAATCCGATTTTTTCTATGAACTCCCCGAAGAGCTTATCGCACAAACGCCGATCGAACCGCGAAACGCCTCAAGGCTTCTTTGTGTAGATAAAGGCACCGGCAATACGACCCACAGACATTTTTACGAGCTTGAAAACCTCTTAAAGCCCGGCGACCTGCTTGTCATGAACGATTCAAGGGTTATACCCGCAAGGCTATACGGGGTTAAGGAGACGGGTGCAGCGGTTGAGTTCTTGCTTCTCTCGAGTAAAAGCTTTGATGTGTGGGAAACACTCGTAAAACCCGGAAAGCGTGTACATATCGGGAACCGCTTCATATTCGGAAATGGGATATTATCCTGTGAAGTCATAGACCATGCTGACGGCGGAAATCGCATTATAAAATTTTCGGGGGATTTCGGCTCGCAAGCAGAGTTTTATAATATCCTCGAAAAAATCGGTCAGATGCCGCTCCCGCCCTATATTACCGAAAAGCTTCTCGATAACGAGCGATATCAAACCGTCTATTCACATGACCCCGGTTCAGCCGCCGCACCGACGGCAGGGCTTCATTTCACTCCCTTACAGCTTTCGGATATCCGAAAAAAGGGTATAGACACCGCCTTTGTAACCCTCCATGTCGGACTTGGGACCTTTCGCCCGGTCAAGGTTGACAACATCCTCGAACATAAAATGCACTCTGAGCATTTTTATATACCACCCGAAACGGCAGAAAAGATTAACCGAACTAAAAAGAACGGCGGGCGGGTTATCTGTGTAGGTACTACCTCTGCAAGAACCTTGGAATCAGCAGCCCAAAGACTTCAAAGCGATGATTTTACAGAAATGTCGGGCGACACCGATATTTTCATCTACCCGGGCTATGAGTTTAAAGTTTTTGACGGGCTGATAACCAACTTCCATCTCCCCGAATCGACTTTAATCATGCTTGTTTCTGCGTTTTTGGGGTATGAAAAAACTATGAACGCATATAAAATCGCAGTAGCTGAAAAATACCGCTTTTTCTCGTTCGGCGATGCTATGTTAATTTTATAGGGTTAAAAATATAGAGGAACTGATGTATAAACTATTAAAAAATGACTCGAAAGCCCGTTTGGGAGAGTTTTCAACCGTCCACGGGAACTTTTCAACCCCTTGCTTCATGAATGTGGGGACTGCCGCGGCAATCAAGGGCGGCATATCCTCAATTGACCTAAGGGGACTGAAAACACAGGTTGAACTCTGCAACACCTATCATCTTCATCTTCGCCCGGGTGACGAGATTATCAGAGCTTGCGGCGGTCTGCAAAGGTTCATGAACTGGGATAAGCCTATCCTCACCGACAGCGGCGGCTTTCAGGTATTTTCACTTGCGAAACTGCGTAAAATAAAGGAAGAGGGCGTGTACTTCGCTTCGCACATTGACGGACGGCGTATCTTCATGGGTCCGGAAGAGAGTATGCGGATTCAATCAAACCTTGCTTCAACCATCGCCATGGCGTTTGATGAATGTATCGAAAACCCCGCTCCGATTGAATATGTCAAGGATTCCTGTGCAAGAACCACCCGCTGGCTTGTTCGCTCTAAGGCAGAGATAGACAGGCTTAACACCCTGCCCGACACTCTAAACCCCTCACAGCTTCTTTTCGGAATTAATCAGGGCGGAACTTATGAAGACCTTCGTATCGCACATATGGAGGAAATAGCGGAGCTTAACCTTGACGGTTACGCCATCGGCGGGCTTGCCGTGGGTGAAACCGCCGACGAGATGTATCGTATTATTGAGGCTGTCGAGCCTTTTATGCCGACCGACAAAGTCCGTTACCTCATGGGTGTGGGAACGCCTCAGAACATCATCGAAGCGGTATATCGCGGAATCGACCTGTTCGATTGTGTTATGCCGTCGCGAAACGCCCGCCACGGCACCGTTTTCACATGGCAGGGGTATCTTCATATTCCGAACAAGTGCTATGAAACCGATATGAGCCCTTTAGACACGGAATGTGACTGCCCGACTTGTCAAAACTTTTCAAAAGCGTATCTCCGACACCTTTTCAAGGCAAATGAACAGCTTGCAGGGCGGCTCGCCGTGGAGCATAATCTGTACTTTTACAACACCCTCACCGAGCGTATCAGAGAAGCGATCGGGGCAGGCACTTTCACCGATTTTCGCAATAAATATTCAAAGCTTTTGGCGACGAGATTATAGAGGTTATTTTGGGATTTTTAGATATTTTGCTCATTTCAATCGGCGATTCAATGGATGCATTCGCCGTATCCGCCGCAAATTCAATCGGTAAAAAGGGCGGCATTGCAAAGACCTTCATCCTGCCGCCGATAATATTCGGGCTCTTTCAGGGTGCGATGGTCACCATCGGTTATTTTTTAGGCTCGTTTTTCACCGACCTGATAGGACAGTTCACAGCTCTTGCGGCTCTCGTAATTCTCTGTATCTTAGGCGGAAAGATGATCTTTGATGCAGTGAGGCACAAAGATTCTGACGAAGAACCCCCGAAAATAACGATACCATCCCTTCTTGTCTCGGGGCTTGCCACCAGCATTGACGCTCTCGCAATCGGTGTGAGTATGAGCTTCTTGGCGGTTGATATTGTTTTCTTCGCACTCTTCAACTGTATAATAACGCTTGTAATCTGTGCAGTCGGCTGTCTGCTCGGCAGAGGGATAGGAAAGCTTCTCGGAAGCAAGGCAGAAATAATCGGCGGAATAATCCTGATAGGAATCGGGATAAAAATATTTATTGAAAGCTTATAATAAAAAACCCTGTTACGAATTAACGTAACAGGGCTTTTAGTGTTAATTATTCGGTTACCTTGATAACAACGCCGGAACCAACTGTTCTGCCGCCTTCACGGATAGCGAAGCGGAGACCTTCTTCGATAGCGATCGGAGTGATGAGCTCAACATCGATTTCGGTGTTGTCGCCGGGCATACACATTTCCTTGCC
>JAISIC010000079.1 GCA_031262225.1 Ruminococcus sp.
GCCGAATACATAAATTTTTCGTTATTTTCTTTGGCAAGCTGCGGTACAATACTGCGGAACACTTGCAGAATCTTACTGCTGTTAACCGTTCCGTTATGCTTTGTAAAATCGTTCTCATAAAGGGATACGATTTCGTCCTGTATAGTCGAAACCTCTTCCGGGTCGGCGTTATTCACCCACGACTGTACACATTCCGGCATACCCCCAATAATGAGATACTTTTTATAATGCTCCGTCATTTTCTCGTGGAAAGCCGAAATGTAATCGTTGCCGGATTTCACTGAGCAGAAGTATTCATACATCCCCGCATCAGCGGCGGTTAAATATTCTTCAAATTCGAGAGGATAAATATTCAGCAGATTTACCTTGCCGACAGGGTAGGACATAGGTTTTGAAAGATAAGTTCCGAGCAGACTTCCTGCTGTGACAATGTGATACTGCGGGGCATCCTCGCAAAAATATTTCAAACTCCCGAGCGCGTTCGGGCATTCCTGAATTTCATCTAAAATGATAAGCGTTTTTTCAGGCAGAATCTTATTGCCGCGAATAAGCCCCAGACGTTCCAAAATGATATGAGGGTTTTTGGTTTCGTCAAATATTCTTTTTGCATCGTTGTCGCGGTCAAAGCTTATATATACGAAATCTTCGTAGTATTTACGCGCAAATTCGTTCATAAGCCACGTTTTACCCACCTGCCTTGCCCCCTTAAGAACAAGCGGTTTGCGGCGCGGACTCGCTTTCCAAATTGACAATTCATTCAAAGTTTTTCTGAACATAAACGCAATACCCCCGAAAATATCTACTATTAAGTATATTATACCACGTTTTTAAGAGAAAATCAAGAGATTTTACTGCGTTTTTAAGAAAAATGCAAGTATTTTCTCAAATGGATAAATACTTGCGAAAATTGCAAGTTTTTAACCTAAAGAAAAAATACTTGTCGATTCTGACAAGTATTTTTCGTTTGGAAACATTACCCCAGCCACCCGCCAATAGCATAAAGCGGCACATTCGTAAGCCAATCGTCTTTACGGTAGTCGCTCATTGAAGTGCGAACAGCGGTGACAGGATTGTATTTTTCGCTGTAAAGCTTCAGACTTTTAGCTTTCAGATTCTCCTCCGCCTTAACCTCAAGCGGCAAAATATCGCGGTCTTTCTTGAAAACGAAGTCCACTTCGGCGGTATGTTCACTGCTCCAATAATAGGGCGTAATACCGCACTGCTTGAGTTCTGAACACACATACTGTTCGGTGAGCGAACCTTTGAACTCGGTAAAAATACTGTTGCCTTCAAGGAGCGTTCGTGCATCAATCTCAGCCATACAGCTTAGAAGACCGACATCATGCGCATATATCTTAAACGCGCCGTCAGTGTAGTTTTTAAGCGGAATTCCGGGCTTTGACACACATTCAACCTGATAAATAAGCCCTGCATCAGAAAGCCACTGTATGGCGTTCTCGTAATCTTTGAGCCTTGACCCTTTTTGAATGACGCCGGGGGAGAACCGCTTGTTTTCTCTCGCAAGCAGTCGCGGGATGTTGTTCCAAACACTGCGAACCTTCGCGATTGTATCCTTCGGAACGTGTTTAGAAAAGTCCTGATCGTATGCCAACAGAATAGCATTTTGAACCGTGCGAACAGCCTTGTAGTCTCGTTCCTCAGTATAAATTGTTACGCTTTCCGGCATACCGCCGACAAAATAATATTTTCGCAGGTAGTCGATATATTTGCTCTTGAACGCAGTAATCAAGGACCAGTCTCGGTTTTTAAGAATATCGGCAAGTTGTCCTTCGCCTATACCACAGAGGAATTCGGTAAAATTCAGCGGATAAAGGTCAAGGAAGTCCACCTTCCCTACAGGGAAAGACGTTCCCGAATGGAGCGAAACACCCAAAAGCGAACCTCCGGCGATTATATGATACTCCGGCGCATTTTCGTAAAAATATTTAAGCGAAGTCAGCGCAAGCGGAACTTCCTGAACCTCATCGAAAATCAAAAGAGTTTCGCCGGGGGTAATTTTTTTGCGGCACTCCGCTTGTAAGCCTTCAATTAGTCGCGGAATGTCAAAATCACCTTCAAAAAGCGATTTCATCCGAGCATTGTTATTGAAATCAATATACGCAGTGTCCGAATAAAACCTCTCGCCGAAATCCTTCATCAGCCACGTTTTGCCAACCTGCCTTGCTCCGTGAAGAATGAGCGGTTTGCGGTGTTTGGATGATTTCCACTCGACTAATCTATCAGTCAGCAATCTTTTCATACTATATACCTCCGACTAAATGAGTTGATTATAGTATACCATATAAAAACAAAAATTGCAACGATATTTTGCAATAAATATGCAAAATATCAAATAAAAATTTGAAAAGTTTAAATTATAACCGCAAAACTATGCTCTTTTTAGAAGTTTTGCGGTTATAACCCGATAAACTTTTTCTTTGTCAACACTTTTGCGATTATAATTCCCCAAAAATAAAAATTCGGCTAAAATCCGATTCAATCGCATTTTAGCCGAAATTTTATGTAACTGTAATAATCATTATTTCCGGACGGTTGTATATTCTTGGGATTAAGGTTGATTCACGCGCAAGCCCCTTGCTTACAATAAGTTTTCCGCTTTGTAATTCGCACAATCCGCTTGTGTACTTAGGGAAAATCCCTTGACCCGGTGCGACTAGTGATAAATCTACGAAGGGCAAACACCATTGCCCGCCGTGTGCATGACCCGATACAACAAGATCGAAGGCATATTTATTGTATTCATCAATCAGTTCAGGTCTGTGAGAGAGCAAAACTGAAAAATCTTCAAAATTTGTTTTATCAGTAGTTTCTTTAAACCTTATATCAACAGCATAACCGCCGCTTGACGGATCATCTATACCGGCAATTTGTATCGTTTGTCCTTTTATAATTATTCTGCTCACTTCATTTGTTAAAACAGTCACATTATTCTGTATTAAAAATGTTTTGAAATCATCAAGTTTGCCGATCCGTGCCTCGTGATTGCCCGATACATAATAGCATTGACACTTATCCGAAATGTTATTTATGAAAATTCCAGCGTTTTTATCACTTTTTGTATCATCTAAAATATCACCGACAAGCAGAATAGCATCGGGACTTGCTTTTTCAATCGCGCTTATCAACGTTTTTTGGTTCTCGCCGTAATAGCACGAATGAAGGTCGGTAATTACAGCAAATCGAACGGGTGAATCTATTTTATCACTTTCAATACTAAAATGCGAGACTTTCAGGCGCATATCAAACGCCGTTATTAACACAATTAAAATAAGCGTGATAATTATTATGCTTAAAATTTTGTGATTTTTGATTAGATCTTTAATTTTGGAAATCTTCATGAGTCCATTACACTGCTTTACCGATAATCTCAAGCAACTCCCTAACTCGTTTCTGTAAATGCTTTTCAACGGCAACCAGTCTTTCCTCCGCCCAATTAATACTCTCATGCCGTCTGAATTTAAACTCAATAAGCGACCTAAGTTGCCGCGCCTGAAGTTTCCCGCCGACTTCCGAAACGATACTTTCAAAACTAACGTTACCATAAGCAGGATAGCGTGTTTTTGCGTATTCGTCTAAATTTATTATATCGTCCGACATCGCAAGGTTAAAGAGCGACAGCCCATGGTCAAAGAGCGGGGCAGGGGAGAGTATAGCCCCGGAATAGTTATCCCGCAAAATGCCGAAGTTCCCGAAATGCCTGTCTTCGTTGTAAATAACGGCATCAAAAACAAGCATACTGCGGATATTGTCGCCGAAATTTTCACCTAACGAATCGTAGTAATCAATATAACCCTTTAAGCCGCCCGAATGAACGAGCCGACCGACCGGTACAAATGCTGTGTCAATATCGGTGAAGAGCTTGCATTTTGAAGCTAAAATGCCTTTCCAGTTTTCAAGGTTATACTTTACGGCGTTAAGCCCCATAGCTTCCGCAATTTGACAGGCGTAAAACTCGCTGTATGGTTCATTACCGGTATTTGCCGCGCCGCTTGAACCGCCCTTATAGAGGTAAATGCCGTCGCTTTCGATGAACCGCCACGCCTTCGGTAACATACCGTTAGTGGTAAGTTCCGGCGAGGTGGTAAAAGCTTGCGGGCTTGCCCCATGCCCGGTATAGGCTACGAGCGAGAGGATTTCCGAAAAGCGGTTTTCATAGAGGTTATATTGTGCCCAATTGCCCTCAAATTCGGCGGGTACAACCCAATAACTGTCGTTAAGGGATAAGCCTTTACACACGTCAATAATGCCTTTGGTGTTACCCACAGACAATCCGAGGGTTTTCAAAATCTCATCAACAAATGTTCGGTTTTTCGGTATTACACGCCGCGAAAGCCACTTCAAAACTCCCTCATTTGTAATAGGCATATCGAGCGGAAAAAGCTTATTATCGCCTGTGTGGACTTTTATTATATTGCAAACTAAGCCTTCAATGCCCTTTTCTTCAAGAGTGAAGGTTAAAAGAATATCATCATAAAGCCGCAGTTCATAAGCCATAATAAAAATCCTCCGTTAATCTTTATCCATTGTAACATAAAAAACAAAAAAAATAAAGCCTTTTTCCAAAAAAAATGACTTGCAATTTTGATAAAATTGATTTATACTTACTAAGCGGCAAATTGGTATAGCAAATCTCGACGCCAAGGTCAAGCAGACACGCCATAAACCAGTCGAGGTTAAGCTTAAACATCTCACGCATACGCGAATTGAGTTTGCTCTCCCCATCAAGGAGCGGCGCATTGCAGCACGTCTTTGAATATTC
>JAISIC010000019.1 GCA_031262225.1 Ruminococcus sp.
AAAACTGCGATGTATTATTCAATTTCATTTGACTGTTTTGAAACAACAAATGTTAATGAATATTTTAACGAACGTGTGACTTTAGAAGAAGATATTGACTGTAGGGGTATAGTTTATGACACCGGCTTGTATGCTTGGACTATGCAAAGTTATGTGCCCGAACCTTTACCACCGACTCCACCAGAGTATGATCTTTACGATATTTTCCCTGCGAATTACTTAAATACCGTCCTTAGATTTTCGCTTGTGACTGATATTGATATGACCGATTATTGCGAGCAGTCAGAGGGTAAGCTATGGACTTTCTGGGAGAGCGGCGGCGAATACGGTTCATATGAAATTACCGATGAATATATTGAAATTATGTACTATGCCGACTGGTCGCATATCGTTCCCGCAAAAACCGTTCGTTATTTCTTTGATGACAGTGAATTTCCAAGACTTGAAAGGCTCGAATTAATAGAAGATTTCGGTTATGAGCCGTGTACGTCAAATCCATATATTTAGCAAGTAAATTATCGAGAGTGCAATACCCCTCTAAAAAGCGGCGGAATCTCTCACAGCATGGATAAGAGATTCCGCATTAACTTAATCAAGCAAAAGATTTCGCGTTGCCGGGACTTTGAACAGAGCGATCGCTGCTGCAATTGTCATAACCATCTCGGGCAGGATATACGAACCGTTATAGACGATGGAATAATGATAGACATTCCAGCCTTCCGGGCACCATATGGCAAAGACGATTGCACCGCTTATGAAATGACAGATAAATCTGAAAACAAGCACAAGACTGATACCGGCGATAATCCGTCCGGTATTTTTTTTGCCGAAAATTCCCGCAAGACCAAGCCCTGTGAAAGGAAGAAGATAATCAAAGAGCAGACAGCCTATCCATGTATACACGGTCAACCCCCAACTCATTATACTTCCCAGATCGAGCATGATTTGAGCAATGGAATAAAGGAACGCACAGACTATCCCCCATTTCACCCCGTATTTGAGCGACAAAAGGCAGATCGGGAGCATGGAAAGGAGCGTTACCGCACCGCCCAGAGGCAGAGCATAGATTTTGATGTTTGAAAGTACGATGGCAAGGGCAATGAAGATTGCAGAGATCACGAGGCGGTTTAGAAGCGTGTTTTTTGAGGGCTTTTGTACCTCTTTTTTTGTTTCTGTTGCTGTTGGCATGATATTCTCCTGATAAAAAAATTCTGAATAATTCAAATGAAAAACGCCTACGGTAAAAATACCATAGACGTTCATAAAAGCTTTAAGCTTTGAATGCACCTACGGCGGCATTATCCGCATCAGGTTACGGGTCAAAGCTGTGTGAATAAATACTCACAACTGCTTTATCTCAGCCTCGGTCGGCATAATGCCGCATGAAGCCCCCCTATTCAGTTGCTTTTATTTTAGCAGAAAATAATGAAATAAGTTTGAATAAATAATAAAATTAAAGTAAATTATGATTTATTCATACCAAACAACGTCAATCCAGCGGCTTAAGAAATCACGCTCCGATTCGATATTTTTAACCGATTGTGTCGCCGCAACGATAGGCAGCCATTTTTGAACATAACGCTTGTCGCGTCCGCTCTTTTCGCAGTAGATATCAAAATAACGGTCGGCGATTTCGGTATCTCCTTTGAGGCAGAAAAGCATATAGGAACGTGCAACGTCAGCCGAAGCGTTGCCTTGGGTGGCGTGTGCCCAGTCAAGGATGAAAGGGGTTCCGTCCTCGGTTAAGAGGATATTTGACGGATTAAAATCCCCGTGGCAGAGACGGATTTTAGTAGGCATTGCCTCAAGCCGCATCGAAAGTTCCCATTTTGTGTCGCCGTCAAGGAGTGAATCGGTTATCTTCTGATTGAATTTATCCTTCATCTTGCGAAGACCGGGGCAGCGGTGGGTATGGACACTCATCTGTAAGTCAATAAAAAGATTTAAATACTCATCAATTTTGTCCGGATTTTCTTTCATCAGCTTTGAAAGCGGCGTACCTTCGATATAGCGGGTGACTATCGACCATTTTCCGTCAAGGGTGTTAACGCCCAAGAGATTGGGAACCGCAAGACCTATTTCTTCAACCCTTGCAAGATTAAGAGCCTCGTTGAGGATATCCGCCTTAGAAAAATCGGCATCAAACATCTTTATTGTTCTGTTATTTTCCCGATAGATGACCTTGTGGGTTCTTGTAGCAATTGTAATAGTTTCGTTCATAATCTTCACCTCGCCTTTCACACAGCCGCATGGCTTCCGGAATATGCATTAAGATACATCTGCTTTATCTCGGAAATCAGCGGATAACGCGGGTTAGTCCCGGTGCACTGGTCATCGAAAGCGTTCTCGCACATTTCGTCAAGTGTTCTGTTAAACTCATCTTCGGTTATGCCATATTCGGCGATGCTTTGCTTGATTCCGATTGCCGTCTTAAGCTCGTTAAGTTTGGTTATTAACCCTTCCACAAGCTCGTCTTTACTTGTGCCCTTGATACCGAGTTCGACAGCAATTTCGGCATAGCGTTCCTTAGCACAGGGGTGGTCATATGCGGGGAAAGTCCCCATCTTTACAGGCGTTTCGGATGAGTTGAAGCGGATAACCTGTTCTAACAGAAGTGCATTTGAAATGCCGTGAGGGATATGGTGATATGCTCCGAGTTTATGTGCCATTGAGTGGCTTACACCGAGAAATGCGTTTGCAAAAGCCATGCCTGCCATCGTTGCCGCATCAGCCATCTTTTCACGAGCTTGAATGTTTTTTGCACCTTCGTCATAAGCTATCGGCAGGAATTTGAAAATTGTTTGCAGAGCTCTGATTGCCAAACCGTCCGTATAATCGGTCGCCATAGTTGAAACATAGGCTTCAAGTGCGTGTGACACAGCATCTATACCGGAAGCGGCGGTTAAGCCTTTCGGTGCATTCATCATCATATCCGCATCGACAATCGCCATGTTCGGGAGGAGCTCATAATCGGCAAGCGGATATTTAATCCCCGATTTATCATCGGTAATAACGGCGAAGGGAGTAACCTCCGAGCCTGTGCCCGACGAGGTTGGAATCGCAACAAAATACGCTTTTTCACCCATCTTCGGGAACTTATAAATTCGCTTGTTTATATCCGAAAATCTCATCGCCATCTCATCAAAGTCACATTCGGGATGCTCATATAAAACCCACATGATTTTTGCGGCATCCATCGGCGAACCGCCGCCCACAGCGATAATAACGTCAGGTGAAAAAGCTTTCATAAGCTCTGCACCCTTTATCGCCGAGTCAAGTGTAGGATCGGGTTTGACGTCAAAGAAGGTTTCGTGATCAATTCCGAGTTCATCAAGCTTATTCGTAATCGCCTTTGTGTAGCCGTTTGTAAACAAAAACTCATCGGTAACGATATAGGCACGCTTTTTGTCTGCAAGCTCTTCAAGAGCTTGGGGCAGACAGCCTTTTTTTATAAAAAGCCTGTCGGGAGATCTGAACCACTGCATATTCTCACGCCTTTTTGCAACTGTTTTTATATTAAGGAGATGTTTTATTCCGACATTTTCTGAAACGCTGTTGCCGCCCCACGAGCCGCAGCCTAAGGTGAGTGACGGGGTAAGCTTGAAGTTATAAAGGTCGCCGATTCCGCCGTGAGAAGATGGGGTATTAATAAGGATACGTCCTGTCTTCATGCGTG
The DNA here is from genome assembly GCA_031262225.1 of Ruminococcus sp. Taxonomy (GTDB): domain Bacteria; phylum Bacillota; class Clostridia; order Oscillospirales; family Ruminococcaceae; genus JAISGY01. The sequence goes on from JAISIC010000019.1 coordinate 3,677, forward strand.
ATTGAAATTCCTGTAGTTTATCCGTTTCGGTGACAGGATTGATATAAAGGGATGAAGTATGACCATATCCGCCGTCAGCGATAAGATGTTCAGCCTTTGAAAGTGCATCTGCAAAGCTCTCTGCTCTGTACATAGCAAGCACGGGGGAAAGTTTTTCGTGTGCAAATTCCTCGGAAATATCAACGCTTGTCACTTCGCCGATGAGTATCTTCGTATTCGAGGGAACGGAAATTCCCGCCATCTCGGCTATTGTTGTTGCCTTCTGTCCTACAATCTTTGCATTGACAGAGTTATTTATAATAATCGTCTTGCGAACCTTGTCTGCCTCTTCGGAAGAAAGAATATGACATCCGCGTTTTATAAATTCTGCTTTTGCCGTTTCATAAACATCGTCAAGGATAATAACCGACTGTTCCGAAGCACAGATCATGCCGTTATCGAAAGTTTTTGAATGGATAATCGAGTTCACGGCAAGGATAATATCGGCGCTTGAATCGATTATTGCCGGGGTATTTCCCGCACCGACACCGATTGCAGGCTTGCCGGAACTGTATGCAGACCTTACCATACCCGGACCGCCTGTTGCAAGGATTATATCCGCCTCACGCATGACAAGGTTTGTCATCTCAAGGCTCGGAACGTCAATCCAACGGATTATCCCCTCGGGAGCACCCGCCTTCACAGCAGCTTCAAGAACGATTCTTGCCGCTTCGATGGTGCATTTTTTCGCTCTGGGGTGGGGGGATATTATAATCGCATTTCGTGTTTTAAGTGCAAGAAGGCATTTGAATATTGATGTTGAAGTGGGGTTTGTGGTAGGAATAACAGCGGCAATAACTCCAATAGGTTCATATATTTTAGTCAGACCAAACGCTTTATCTTCCTCGAAAACGCCGACGGTCTTTGCATCACAGTATTTATTATAGATATATTCGGAAGCAAACTGATTCTTTATAACCTTGTCTTCAACAACACCCATTCCCGTTTCGGCAACTGCCATCTTCGCAAGGGGAATCCGTGCCTTTGCCGCCGCAGTTGCCGCTGCTTTGAATATGGCGTCAACCTCTGCTTGGCTGTAATGTGAAAAGATTTCCTGTGCAGATTTAAGTTCCTTTATCGCTGTTTCAAGTGCCGAAACACTATCAATTACATTTTCTATAGTATTCAAATATTCCACTCCTTTTTAAAATGCGTTAGTCATGTATTTATTTAACGCCTCTGCAAGGTAAAGCGAGCCGCCGATAATCACCATACCGTTTTCCCCGGCAATGTGCACGGCTTTTGCCACCGCTTCTGAGACAGGGGCTGTTATCGCATCGCTGAAAACGCTAACAAGCTTTGAAGCGGGAACCGTTCCCGGCATGAATCCGTCGATGCAAATCGCTTTGTCAATATAGCGGCTTATTTCTGCGAGAGCTCCCTCCCAGTCCTTGTCTTCTCGCATACCGACAACCATTACAACCCTGTTTATGCGGGGGTTAGAAGCATAACCTCGGATGAAATCGCAAAGCTTTTTCATTCCGTCGGGGTTATGTGCACCGTCAAGGATAATAAGCGGCTTATCATGTATTATTTGACAGCGAGAGTGTAAATATGCAGAGGAAAGCCCTTCATATTCAGATGAATATTTCAAAGATAAAAACCCTGTCCGATACAAGGCACGAAGTGATTCAAGTGCAGTCACGGCATTATATATCTGATGCTTGCCGACCATGCGTATATCGAAATTTTTGTGTTTATATCGAAAACGGCTTCCGCTTAAAGAACTTTCTACTATCTTCAGTTTATTTAAATCGGGCTTTATAAATTCAGATTTATTCGCAAGAGCAGTTTTTAGAACTATAAACTCCGCTTCAGGCGGGTTATCGGGGTATATCACAGTTCCCGAAAGCGGCTTTATTATCCCTGCTTTCTGCTCCGCAATTGCCGTAAGGGTATCCCCTAAAATCGCGGTATGATCAAGAGATATTGACGTGATTACCGATAAAAGCGTTGTGGTGACAACATTTGTGCAGTCGAGAAGTCCGCCTATCCCTGTTTCAAGCACGACAATATCACATTTTTGAGATGCAAAGTAAATAAACGCTATAATTGTCGCAAGTTCAAACTGCGAATAGCGGCGAATTTCCCTGTCAAAGACAGGCTTTATATATTCGACAACAGCACAGAGTTCATTTTGCGGGATATTAACCCCGTCAATCCGAATACGTTCGCTCCACTGTCTGATATAGGGCGACGTGAACTCCCCTGTCTTATAGCCTGCTGTGATCAAAACCTCGGTTATCATCCTAACCGTTGAGCCTTTACCGTTCGTGCCCGCAACGTGAACAAAGGATAATGCATTCTGAGGATTGCCGAACTTCGCACATAACTCACGAAAGCGATTCAGCGATGTTACCCGCTCCCCTGACTTCGGGAACGAGCCGATATAGTTTCTTGCTTCGGAAAAATTCATGTCGATATACTCGATAGGCTTTGAATTGATTCGTTAATTTTCGACATCTTAACCTCTGCTTCGGAAAGCTTTTTACGCTCCGCTTCAACCTGAGCGGCAGGAGCTTTCGCGATAAATCCGGCATTAGAAAGCTTTCCGCTTGAAAAGTCGATATCCTTTTGGATCTTTGCAAGTTCCTTTTTAAGACGTTCAATTTCCTTTTCTTTGTCGATAAGGTCGCCTATAGGTATAAAAATTTTAGCATCGGAAGTTACTGCGGTAACCTTTCCGTCAATGTCATCAAACTTTTCAAAAGTGTTTACACTCGAAGCAAAGGCAAGCTTCATGAGCGTTTCTGCGTTATCAGCGAAAAGCTGTCCCTCGTTAGTTTCAATAAAGAGGTTTGCCTTGACAGACGGCGGAATATTCATTTCCGCTCTTTTTGCACGGATTGCCTTAACGCCCTCGATTATCTTTTCAAACTGTTCTTCGTCCGATTTGAAGTTACGACACTCGTCATAAACGGGATAACTTTCGAGCATGATAAATCCGTCGTGAAGATGCGACCAGATTTCCTCGGTAATAAACGGCATGAAAGGATGGAGAAGTTTTAAAATATTTTCAAGGCAATAAAAGAGCACATTTAAAACGTCCGTTTTGTTTTCGCTTTGAAGTCTGGGCTTTGTAACCTCTATATACCAGTCACAATAAATATCCCAGATGAAGTCACATATATTTGTTGCGGCGATTCCGAGCTCAAATTTGTCAAGGTTATCGTTTATATCTTTTGTAACGCTGTTGAGCTTGGAGATAACCCATCTGTCGGCTAATGTCAGATTTTCGGGTAATCCTGTGGGGGTAAACCCTTCGGGCAGGTTCATTAAAAGATAACGTGAAGCGTTCCAGAGCTTGTTTGCAAAGCCCGCCGCAGATACAAGCTTCTTCTCGTCAAAACGCATATCATTACCTGCTCCGTTACCGGAAACAAGCATATAACGCAGAGCATCGGCACTGTAATCTTCCACAACTTCGAGCGGATCAATGCCGTTGCCCAGCGATTTTGACATCTTCCTCCCCTGCTCATCGCGAACAAGACCGTGGATAAGCACAGTATCAAACGGCACTTCTCCCGTAAGCTCAAGCGCTGAAAATATCATCCTTATAACCCAGAAGAAGATGATATCATAACCGGTTACAAGCGTGCTTGTGGGATAGAAATATTCAAAATCGGGCGTTTTATCAGGCCAGCCGAGGGTGGAAAATGGCCAGAGTGCAGATGAGAACCATGTGTCAAGGGTATCTTCGTCCTGACGGCAGGGTTTTCCGCATTTCGGGCAGACAGCCGAGTCCCCGTCGGTAACGATTATATCGCCGCAGGAGTCGCAATAAAACGCGGGAATACGATGCCCCCACCAGATTTGGCGGGATATACACCAGTCATTGATATTTTCAAGCCAATGAAAATATATCTTATCAAAGCGAGACGGAATAAACTTCGTGTCTCCATTTTTAACTGCCTCTATTGCCGGTTCAGCGAGAGGTTTCATCTTCACAAACCATTGCGTGGAGATTTTCGGCTCAACAACAGATTTGCATCGCGAGCAGGTTCCGACATTATGGGAATGGGTTTCGATTTTTACGAGATACCCTCCCGCTTTCAGGTCTTCAACTATCTTTTTGCGTGCATCATATCTGTCCATGCCGGCATAGTCTGCAAACTGTGACGAGACAGTTCCGTCGTCGTTCATCATGCTTATAATAGGCAGGTTATGTCGCTTCCCTACTTCAAAGTCGTTGGGGTCGTGGGCAGGGGTGATCTTAACGATACCGGTTCCAAAGTCGGTCTTAACATAATCGTCGGCAACAACGGGAATTTCACGGTTCACAAGGGGTAAAATCACCGTCTTACCGATTATATCGGTATAGCGCGGGTCGTCAGGGTTCACAGCAACAGCGGTGTCTCCGAGCATCGTTTCGGGACGTGTGGTTGCGATTTCAATAAAATCGGTACTATCCTTAATTTGATAGCGGATATGCCAGAAGCTGCCGTCCATCTCTTCGTGGTCAACTTCCGCATCGGAAAGGGACGTTTTACAGTTTGTGCACCAGTTGATCATCCGCTCGCCGCGATAGATTAATCCCTTGTTATAAAGCTTGATGAAAAATGCCTTAACAGCCTTGTTACAGCCTTCATCCATGGTGAAGCGAAGTCTGTCCCAATCGCAGGAAGAGCCCATCTTTTTAAGCTGTGAAATAATTCTGTCGGCGTAGGTTTCCTTCCACTCCCATGCACGTTCCAAAAACTTCTCGCGTCCCATCGCTTCTTTGGAGGTGCCCTCTTTTTTGAGTTGTTCGACAATCTTAACTTCTGTTGCAAGAGCGGCGTGGTCGGTCCCGGGGACCCAAAGAGCCGCATATCCGCTCATGCGCTTATACCGGATTAAAATATCCTGTAAGGTACAGTCAAAAGCGTGCCCCATGTGGAGCTGACCTGTAACATTCGGGGGCGGGATAACTATAGTATAAGGCTTTTTATTCTTATCGCGTGAAGCGGCAAATGCCTTGCCGTCTTCCCATCTTTTATAGATCTTATCTTCGATATTTTTCGGCTCATAAGCCTTTGGCATCTGCTTGATCATTTTAATTTGATTCTCCGATCGCAAAATATGCTATATTTTTACAAATACAATGTGATATAATTATTTTACCATATAATTTTCCAATAGTCAATATGGTATATTTAGTTAATATTTGTATACGAAAGTTACAATTTGGGTATATTCTTAGTGGCAGAGTCATAATCTGCTTAAAAGGGAGTGATAATCTTTGAACAGACCGGAGTTAATACAGGTATCTATTTGTATTATGGTGCTTGTGCTTTACACCGTGTTTTTTGTGAATCCGGGGATAGAAGCAAAAACTATTGAAGAAAATTCATCCGAATCGTCTGTACAAGCTATATCTACTGTGGAATTTAATAAACACAGCGAAGAAAAACAATCTGAAAGCCGACAGCCAAAGGAAAAAACTATCTATTATCAGCTGATAGCAAACTCATATCAAACGCGAAAACCGGTTGAAACATATAAAAAGGAATTTCTTGTGCCATGGCAAAATTCAGATTTCAAGGCGTATATGTCATATGAAAAGATAACGGATAAAACCTCACCGCAATGGTATTACCGAAACAACGCATGGACCGACTCAAACGGTTTGCGAAGGGTTGATGACGATTACCTTGTTGCTATGGGAACATACTATTCCGACAGTGTCGGCGAGAGATTCCGTATAACACTTGATTCCGGGGATGTTTTCACCGTCAGAATCGGGGATATCAAAAATCCTCTGCACACCGACATTTATAATATGTACACTCCTGTAAAAGATAACAGCGGAAAGTTTTATTCTGCAAATGTACTTGAGTTTATAGTTGACACCGACAAGCTTGACACTAAAGCTGCAAAACTCGGAACGGTCAGCTGTATTGCGGGGCTTGGCGGCAACATTGCGAAGGTTGAAAAGCTGAAATCACGTGATGTTATAATACATTAACCCGTAAATTCAGCTGCAATCATCATTATGTCTTCATTCAAAGCTTCTTCGGTAAAACTGCATATATCTCTGTATACTTTATCGCAGATTTCCTGAATATCATCATTTCTATATACATTCAAAGAATCAAAAAGACGTTTTTGTCCGAACATTTCTCCGGAAGGATTTTTTGCAGTTTGAGCTTCGTTTGAATAGATGAATATCTTATCACCGTGACCGAGGGTCGAAGAATTTGCAAAGTATCTGATATTTCCGTGCACGGCAAGTGTAATGTTTTCTTTACATTCAAGCATTTCAAATGTTTTGTCTATCCGCTTAACAAATGGTGCTTTAATCCCGGCGGTAATATAATCAAAAGACCCGTCGGTTAAGTTTATATATCCCATAAAGGCAGAGATATTGAGCTCTGTCTTTTCGTTTTCATAAAGTATGTTATTGACGTTATAGAAAATCTCTTCAAGCGGTTTGCCCGAACGTGCTTCCTGTTCAAGCAAAGTCTTAGCCACAAGCATCTTTACGGCTGCGGTTATGCCGCTTCCAGAAACCTCGGCAAAGATAACCGCAATAACGTCGGAATTAATGGGGAAGTAGTTATAAAATGCACTTCCCTGTCCGTTGTTTTCCTTTTTAGTGCCGTAAACGTCTATCTCTTCCCTGTCAAGATAACCCGGGGCGATATGGGGAAAAGCCATATCCTGAAGTCTTTTTACAAGCGAAAGCTCTGCACTTGCACGTTCTTTTTCGGCAGTTTGTTTTTCAAGCTGCGATATAAATCCGTGAAGTCTTTCTGTCATAAGGTTGAATGAATCGGCAAGTGCCTCAACCTCGTCGCCTGTTCGTATATCAATCTGCATTGAAAGTGAGTCATCGCTGCCGATCTTTGAAACCTCTTCGGTTAGCTTTTCTATCGGGACAGTAATATTTTTCGCAAATATCAGTGCGACAATCATTGCTGCAAGTGCGGCAAAAACAACAGTTCCCACCAAGACGGTAAGTGTAAATAAAAGCGTGCTCTGAACCTCTTCTGATACTCTATGATTGAGAGCAATAACACTTTCGGTTATTGCATTAACATGCTCGTCGGCAATCGCTTCCGGAATAATAACAACTACCGATGCGGGTATTTCTTTACATTCGGAATATGCAAAATACACCGGTTCCCCATTAACGCTTATATCGACACTATAGGTGTCGTCATTTGCAATTGCACGAGCAATAAAGCGTTTACCGAGGTCATCGCTTTCGTTATAGTTTTCAGCACCGTTTATGAAATTTCCGTCCGAATCAATAAGAAGACTTCCGTCATCACTCAAGAGGAAAACCTGAGTGTTCGGGTCTATTGTGTCTCTGATAATATCGGCAAGACCCTCTATATCGCCGTCGGTGTACGAAAGTCTTTCATCAACAAGCTTCGCTCTGAGTCTTGCAATTGAAGTATTATTCTCACGAATATGAGTGCGGATAGCATTACCGCTGCTTCCTGCAGCGATCTTTCCCATCTGTTCCGATATAACTGTAATGCTGTCTCTCATGGTTGTTAAGGAGTAATAAGAAACAAATCCGGTAATAAAAAGGGGTAACAGCGAGATTATCAGCATTAAAACGATTATGCGCGACTTAATGTTTTTAAACATAGCTCTCCTCTATTCAATGACAGGTTCAAATCTGATTCTGATTGTAGGAAGTTTTTTCACCTGATAATAATAGTTTTTCTGCCAGTCCGTCCCCTGTGACGGGTCGTTTTCGCCCGATGCGGGCGGTGCGAATATTTTAAGGGTCATCTCCGTTTCACATGATAAAGGTTTTTCAAAAAACGCACTCATAAAATTTATATTCTTTGCATTCGGCGATTTATAGAACCATCTGCCGCCGAGCTCCATTATGTAGTTAGAATCGTCATCCTTATCAAAAACGGCTTCACAGAAAATCGGATTTTTATCAAAGTGAAGTTTTATTGCTAAGCCGTCAGCATCTTCGGAGTTACCCCAGCGAAGGATGCAGGGAAGGGAAACTTCATCCGAAATGCTCATCTTCGGCGAAAACCATTCGGAATGAATTATTTCTTTATATGTATCCATAACAGGCTGTGCTATGCCGACTGCGGGGTTGTTCGGATCCTCTATTTCAAGCCCCAGTCTCCCTCTGTCGCGGAACTGATAGAATGTAAATGCAGAGAACCATTCCGCCTTTTCGGAAACGAGGATATCGGCAAACTCCTTAACCATCAAAGCTTGATCATATGCTCCTGTGACATCGCCGTCAGCGTTTAGCTCCGCCATGGTCATAGGTTTGGCAACACCGCCGTTTATATTTTTATAAAGCTCGAAACTGCGTTTTGTGAGGTCATATATATCGCGAACCTTTTCGCGTTTGAAGCCGCTGCCGCCTCGTTCTGCGATGTCAAACGGCCATGTCCAGTGCAAAGCCATATATTTATCAACCGACCATATATCTGCTTCCGGGATAGTCGGGGCGAATTCTTCTTCTTTCACCATCTTTGTATCGGTTGTGTGTTCTGCACCGTCGATACATATTATCGTTAAGACATTCGGTGCATATTCATGAAAAAGCTTTGAAGCACGAACGAAAAAGTCGGCAACCTCTTTATATGAAGCACGTCTGTTAAATGAAAACCAGTTGCCTGTCGCTTCATGATTGATACGTAAAAACACACGTCCGAATGTACTGAGGTCTTTTGCAACGGCGATTATATATTCATCCTCTAAAAAGGGATCCATAGTCAAAGTGAGGGTGACATCCTGCCCGTGACGGCGAATATCACGCATACAGGTGAAAGGTTCGTCGTCAAGTGTGCCGCCCTTACCGCCCTTGTAGGTGAAATAGTCGTCGTAAGGATAATCCCACGCGAATTTTACATTAGGGTTCGCGTGAACAACACTTGCCCTCCCCGGAAAGCCGTCGTCGTGAGGATAGTAACAATACATCAGCGATATACTTCGATGGGGTCTGCCCAGTTTATAAAGAATTTCATCCTGATTAACATACTCACCGCGTTCGGAACCGTCACCGAGGTCAACAGCACATTTTGCTTTACCGAGATGAATCTTTTGTATCTCGTTCATCATCTTTACTTTCTATTTATTTTCAGGCTTTCTGCCCATCGGGATTGTCTTCATTTCGGAACGTTTTTTGCGGATATCTTCAAGATTTAACCGGAGCGTTTCTTCCGATTTAATAAGAACAGCGTCAACATAGGTGTCAACGGCGGATTTTGCTTCCTTCATGCCGCGCTGTGCACCGGTTAAAATCTCATTAGCTTGAATTTTTGCAAGCCTCACGATTTCATCGTTTGAAGCGATTGATTTTGCTCTGTCCTCTGCACGTTTAATAATCGCTTCCGCTTCGGAGTTTGCCTGTCTGATAATCTCAACTCTGTCTTGGGTTATATGACGTGCTTGCTTGATTTCGGTTGGCAGATTAAGCCTTAGTTCATTGATCATATCCCGCATCTGTTCGGAATCAACTATGCACTTTTTAACCGAAAAAGGAACCGCTGCTGCTTTGTCCAAAAGCTCATCCATGGTATCTAAAACTTCATCAATAGTCATATCTTTTTTCCTCTTACCTCAATTTAAAATTCGGGTCAAAACGCAGTTTTTCAAGACGTTCTTTAATATCGTCAATAATTTCGCCGGGAACAAAATGACTTATATCTCCGCCGAACGCCGCAATCTGTTTGACGGCACTTGACGACAGGTACATATTTTCGGCACTGGTAGTTAAAAATACCGTTTCAGCCTTTTCATAAAGCATTTTATTGGCAAGTGCCATCTGAAATTCATATTCAAAGTCGGATACGGCACGAAGCCCTTTCACAATCGCACAGGCTCCCGCATCTCGCATATATTCGGCGATAAGCCCGTCCCAATGGTCGATTACCACGTTTTCAAGACCTGCGGTTATCCGTTCCAAAAACACGAGACGTTCGGGGATTGTGAATGCCGGCTTTTTATACAGGTTGTTTGTCACAAGAACGATAACCTTATCAAAAAGTGTCGCTGCACGATGAACAATATCTCTGTGTCCGAAGGTTACGGGGTCAAAACTCCCCGGGCAGACTGCTATTCTCATTCTGTCTCTTCACCGCCCGATACAAATTTAGATAGAAATATTCCGCCGTAACGATACTGTTTTATAAGTTTTAAATTTTCGCCGTAAATGTCGTCGGGGAAAAACTTTCCGTCATGCTCAGCGATAACAATTCCGTTATCAGCCATGACACTCGCGACAAGGGGCAAACATTCGTTCAAGAGATTACTGTCATAGGGCGGGTCAAGAAAGGCTATATCGAATCTGTAGGGGCAGTTTTTCAGGAAAGCCGCCGCCTCGCCGCGTTTTATAACCGATCTGTCGCCGAAACCGCAAAGGTTGATATTTTCTTCAAGCAGCTGTGAAACTTTTGCTGATTTTTCAATGAATAAACACTTATTTGCACCTCTTGATAACGCTTCAATCCCAAGCTGACCGGTTCCTGCAAAGAGGTCAAGCACCGCCGCACCCGGAATTGCAAACTGTACTATAGAAAAGATGGATTCTTTAACCTTGTCGGTGGTGGGGCGAACTTCAAAGCCATCCGGCGTTTTAAGCTTTCTCCCGCGTTTTGTGCCTGTGATAACCCGCATTTTTGCCTCTCCGTATTAAAGATCATTTGCCGTGAGCTGTTCAATCGTCTGACGTTTTACTATCAGTCTTGCTTTCCCGTCCTTTACTGCTACGAGCGGGAGCTTGGGTATCATGTTATAGTTTGAAGCCATGGCATAAACATATGCACCGGTGGAAAACATCGCGATAACATCGCCGGGTTCGGTCTTTTGCAGGCTCATATGTTCGCCCAAAAGGTCGGTTTCACAGCATCTGCCGGCAAGGGATATGATCTCTGATTTTTCCTCTGCGGCTTTACAGGCATTTTCTATAGTATACTTCGCCTTGTAAAGGGAGTAACGAGGGTTGTCGGTCATGCCGCCGTCCACAGAAACGTAGGTGCGTATTCCCGGGATGTTTTTCACCGCACCGACGGTGTAAAGGGTTGTCCCGGCAGGTCCTGCAATGCTTCGCCCCGGTTCAATCATGATAAACGGTTGGTTTATACCGAGAGCTTTGCATACTTCGCTTGTCTTCTTTGAAACTCGTTCCATATATGTTTCAAACGGTGCAGGATCATCAGTTTCAAGATATTTTATACCGAAACCGCCGCCGAGGTTAAGAGCTGTTATTTCATAACCCAGTTCGTTTTTTATCTTCGCGATGAATATCAGCATCGTCTCTGCTGCAAGTTCAAACGCTTCGATATCGAAAATTTGACTGCCGATATGGCAGTGAAGCCCGACTAAGTTTATGTTTTCAGATGCAATCGCCGCTTTCACAGCATCAAAAGCTTCCCCTGTTTCGAGTGCAAAACCGAATTTAGAATCAATCTGCCCTGTTTTTATCAGGTCGTGGGTGTGTGCGTCGATGCCGGGTTTAACACGAAACATTATATCAGCTGTCTTGCCCGCAGTTTTAGCAAAACCGTCAAGCTTTTTAAGTTCGGTGAGATTGTCAACAACAATATGATGAACATTTTCAGAAAGTGCATAGCGGAGTTCGCGATCGGTTTTGTTGCTCCCGTGGTAGCATATTTTATCGGGGGAAATCCCTCCCGCAAGAGCGGTGTAAAGCTCCCCTTCCGATACAACGTCAATTCCCAGACCTTCATCATTAATCCATCTTGCAATCTCTTTGCAAAGAAGTGCCTTTGAAGCAAAGCAGACGAGACCGCGACCGTAATGCTTGTCCATAGAGTTCTTAAAGCGTCTGCAATTGTTTCTGAAAACATCCTCGTCAATAACGCAAACCGGTGTACCATATTCATTCGCAATATCGACAGCATCAGCACCCGATATAGTCAAATGCCCCTTTTCGTTCACATCATAGTTATCGTATAAAAACCTGCTCATTTCATCTTCCTTTTTATTATAGTCTTTTGCAATCTCCTCAATCAGGGCTCGAAGTTCACAAACACCCTCCCCTGTCTTTGAGGAAAATTCAATCTTAACTATATCTTCAAACTGCGGTATTTCGTCTGCGAAACTCTCCATCCGCTTTTCACGTTGCAATTTCGATAATTTGTCTGATTTGGTAAATACTATCACGAACGGCTGTTCGGCGTCTATCAGATAGTTAATCATGTTTATGTCGTCGGCTGTGGGTTTGTGTCGTATGTCGATAAGCTGAAAAACAAGGCTGATTTCGCGTTCACCCGTGATATATCCGTTGATTAATTTACTCCATCTTGTCTGTTCCGCCTTTGAGACCTTGGCATAGCCATAGCCCGGAAGGTCGGCAAAAAAGGCACCGTCACATTCAAAAAAGTTTATCGTCGCTGTTTTGCCCGGTGTCGCGGATACCCTTGCAAGTGCTTTTCGCTCGAAGATCTTGTTGATAAGCGTCGATTTGCCGACATTTGAATGCCCTGAAAAAGCAAATTCCGCTCCGTCAAAACTCTTCAATCTTTCATCTGAAGTGAATCCGTCAACGTCACCCACAGATATATAAAATTTAACATTATTGTAATTCATTGTGAACTTCACACCTCAAAGTATTCCGCAATTTTAATTATATCACAAAATATTTTAAAATGCAAGGCATTACAGTAAAATTACAATAATTAAAATATGATAATTTATCTTGTAAAATGTCGCAAAATATAGTACAATATCACTATGGTGAATAAATTGTTCGGATTCCTGTGGTCATATTTCCGAAAATTGGATAAAAAGCTGTTCTTTGCAGTTGTTCTGCTCGGGACTATTTCTGTTCTGCTTCTTTACTCAATGGGCATTAACGAGCTTCGCGGCGATCTTTATCAAACACAAGCTTTGACCGTTGTTATGGGTGCGGGAGCAGCTCTCTTTATTTCGGCGCTTGATTATAAAAAATTCTCCAAATTATGGTTTTTATATATGCCGGCTGCGATAGCACTTAATATGCTGACATTCACATCGCTTGGATTTCAACCTCACGATAACGTTGATGACAAAGCTTGGATAGACTTAGGGGTCACGACACTCCAGCCGTCCGAATTTTTGAAGATAGCGTTTATATTGTCCTTTGCGTTCCATCTTTACAAGCTCGGCGACAACATAAACAAACTGCCGCACTTGATTCTGCTCGGCATTCACGCGGCTGTTCCGATGGGGATTGTATTCATGCAGGGCGACGACGGAACGCTTGTCATATTCATTCTGATAACCCTTTCGATGCTTTTTGCGGCGGGGCTTTCGTGGAAGATTATCATTCCGGCTTTGATTGTCATGCCTGCTGTATTTTATGCCGCTTGGGAGTTTGTGCTCAAGCCTCACCAAAAGGGGCGTTTTCAGGTGCTCTATACGCCTGTCGAAGAACGTGACGCCTATCTTGAACAGCTTGCATATCAACAAGACCGCGGACTTTTGGCACTCGGTTCAGGCAAAGTTTTCGGAAACGGGCTTTTCGGTGCGGATTATGTTTATGTTCCCGAAGCACAGAATGACTTCATATTCACCTATGTGGGGCAGTGTTTCGGCTTTGTCGGTTGTGTGATTTTGATTGCACTTTTAGGCTATGTCTGCTTTAAGACAATCGCTGACAGCAGAATCGCAAAAGACGACCTCGGAAAATATATCTGCGTGGGTGTTTGGGCGTTAATCTTCTTTCACTGTTTGCTAAATCTCGGAATGGTATTTTATGTCACCCCTGTTATCGGTGTTTGGCTTCCGTTTTTGAGCCAGGGCGGTACTGCCATGCTTGCGGCATTCTTCGGAATCGGGCTTGTGATGAGCACCTACTCACATTCGGAGAAAACATATCGAATGTTTTATGAATATGAATAAAAGCTCCGAAAATCTCGGAGCTTTTTTACTCGGCTATAATATCCGTCAATCGCTCTTTTTCAAGATTTGCGACTAATTCCGCAAAGGGACTCAGATTGCCGTTGACGGCATATTCTTCCAATGTTTCAAAATACGGAAGTCTGTCCTCTTTTGCGACCGATACCGGCAAAAATCCGTCACTCAAAAGCTGATAGTTCATTATAAGTCTTGCCGTACGTCCGTTGCCGTCCTCAAAGGGATGAATCTTTACAAACTCGGCATGGGTATATGCCGCAAGCTCAATGCTGTTCAGTTCTGTTTTAAAGGGAAGCCTGTCATAAAAACCTTTTATTGCCGTGTACATCTCACTCGGAACAGGCGGTTTATGTTTTGCTCCTGTTATACGAACAGCGACATTTCGGTATATGCCGCCGGTCATGATATTTTCCATCAAGAAAGCGTGAATATCCTTAACTGTTTTTTCCGACAGCGGTTGTTTCTCCAACACACAATTTTTAACATAGCTAAAAGCCTTTTTGTGGTTGACAACCTCGTATATTTCACGAAGCGATTTGCCGCCTATCGAAAGATTATCCTCTAATACAGCTTTAGTTTCAATAAGCGAAAGCGTGTTTCCCTCAATCGCTGTTGAATTGTGAGCATACTCAATATCAAAACTGCGCTCGAAGCTGTCCCACGCACTGCCTAAAGCTGACTTTTTTGCGTTGAATTTTTCCTTAAGTCTTTGAAGTTCACTAAAGTCCATAGTCATTAACCCATTGTTATTACTGCCTTTTTTAATAAAATGCGGGTGACAGGACTTGAACCTGCACGTCGGGGACACCAGATCCTAAGTCTGGCGCGTCTGCCAATTCCGCCACACCCGCAACAATGAATATAATAACACAAAATTAGTTAAAAGTCAAGATAAAATTTTACGGCAATAAAAAATTATATATTTGTTCATAATACTGATAAATAGTATCGCGGAGGTCATTCCGCAAAGTGAAAGGACATTTATTATGCAGCTTAATAACGGCGGATATCGTTTCAAGATTTTGGCATTATCGGCAGCCATAATTGTAATAGTAGTGCTAACGACAGCATCAAAGCTTATGCCCAATCAGGATTTTGCTCCTGTCATAGTCTATAATAACGCACAGGTCAGGCACTCGGCACTTGATTTTATCGATTCCGGCAAAACCTATTCTGTTCCCGAAATAGTCAAGATGATAAAACCGTCAGTGGTTGGGATTTGCACCACATTCACCGATGAAAAACGCGGCACCGGTACTGGAATTATTATCTCGGAAGACGGGCTTATTGCCACAAATTGTCATGTTGTTGAAGATAACATTAACGGAGAGATGCTCAAAGCAAACTCCATAACCGTTGTTCTTCCCGACAAAAGCGAACATAAAGCTGTGGTGCTCGGAACCGACCCGCAAACCGACCTTGCAGTTATCGACATTGATGTGAACGGTCTTGATCCCGCAAAATTCGGTGACAGCTCAAAGGTTTTAGAGGGTGCCGATGCAATCGCAATCGGCAATCCGCTCGGGCTTGAACTCTATGGTACGGTTACAAAGGGGATTATTTCGGCACTGGGTCGAACAATTCTTGTCGGCGATTCGGAGATGACACTATTCCAGACCGACGCGGCAATTAATCCCGGGAACTCCGGCGGTCCGCTCTGTAACTCATCCGGCGAGGTTATCGGCATAAACTCCTCAAAAATAATATCCATCTATGCCGAAGGAATAGGTTTTGCGATACCCTCAAATGCCGCCGAGCCTGTCATAGCCGATCTTATTGAATACGGTTATGTTCGCGGACGTCCGGCAATAGGCTTTTCGGGCGAAGATGTTGACGAATATTCATCTATAACCTATGGCGTTCCGATGGGTGTGCTTGTAAGGTTCATTGCTCCCGATTCGTCGGCTGCAAAATCAAACCTTAAAGTCGGGGATATTATAATTAAAGCAGATAACGAGACTGTCTGTAATATGCAGGACCTCACGGCTGTTAAAAAACCGAAGGCTGTGGGAGATACCCTTACACTCACCGTCTATCGTTCTGACGGCAACTGCCTTAAAGATATTAAAATAACCCTGAGGGAACGAGACCAATCGGCATTATATAGATAATATGTAAAAGTCCTCGATCAATTGAGGACTTTTTCGTTGTTATTCTTCCATCTGTTTCCCTAAAAACTGTGCCGCCGCTTGAATGAGATTACTCTGAACTTCGTTTGCCACCGACTTTTCATCGGGAGCTAAGAATGCGACAGCTCCGGTTACATCACCTTGGGAAAGTATTGGACTGCAGGCGATTGCCGAACGGTCGATACCCTCAACGGGATATACTTTTTGGTCACTTCCGCTTTTATAAACATAATTCTTTCGCGTTTCGAGGTATTCTTCCAAAGCTTGGGAAACACGTCTTTCTGAAAACTCTTTCTTTCCTACGCCCGAAACCGCGACAACATGGTCTCTGTCGAAAACGACCGTCGGACAACCCGCAAGCTTTGTCATAACTTCTGCTACCTGCGAAGCGTTTTCCGCCATCTCGTTGACTACAGAATATTTCTTGAAGATAACTTCGCCGTCTGCACTGGTATAAATTTCAAGCGGATCGCCCTCGCGGATTCTCATAGTACGTCTGATTTCTTTAGGTATTACGACACGTCCTAAGTCGTCGATGCGCCTTACAATGCCGGTTGCTTTCATAATTCCTCACAAACCGGAAACCGGCGAATCCCGATTTCCCGAAAATTTATTATATATTTTGTGTCTGTAATTAAGCATTTAAGTTATGTTTATATTTTTTCTTCAAAAGGCATAAATATACACATTTTTCGGTAAAATCATATCGGAAAAAATTGTCTGCAAAATTCTTCAAATTTCAACATATTATTCTTTTCAAATTTTCTATATCTTCTTCATAATATTCACAAAAAGTCTATTGACATACCTATTTAAATATGTTAAAATTAATCATTCTTATTTCCATAGGCAGTTAAAGGCGAACGATGCCGGATTTTGTAAAAAAAGAACTAAAATTTTTCGCTCCGCGCATCCTTTTATGCGGTGCGGCGGCGTTTTTGATAAGCGGCTTTGTCTGGCGGTGGGACATCTCCTTTGCACTCGGTCTCATATTCGGGATTATCTGCGTACTTATAAACTTCCTTGTAATGGGAATGATATCCTATAAAGCAACAATGCGTGGTGCAAACGCGGCGAAGATGATCATGAGAATATCATACGCAATTCGCATTATCGCTTTGGGCAGCTGCCTCTATCTTTGTTATGTAATACCATGGCTTAATCCGATTGCATTCTTTGTGACCCCGATATTTGTCAATATTATTTATCTTGTTGACTCAATAATCTATAAAAACGGTCGGTGATTATATTAAATGAATATTAACGTTACCGGACCTCGCAAGGCAATACACCTCTTCGGGGACTTTTACATCTCTGAGACGATCCTAATACAATGGCTTTTGATGATTGTGATAGCTCTTGTCTGCTTTTTCCTGACAAGAAAGCTTGAAAAGAAGCCGACCACAAAGCGTCAGGCTATCGCCGAGTATATTGTTAATACCTTCAACGGTCTTGTGGACGAAAACCTCGGTCAGGGTATGAGGCACTATGCACCCTATATCGCCGCTATCTTCATATACGCAATCACAGGCGCATATATCGGGACACTGGGTTTTCGTAATATGCTCGTTGACATTAACGTCACAGGCACATGGGCGGGCATGACATTCATCCTCATAACATACAACAACATCAAGGTCAACAAGCTTTCGGGATATGTCAAGGGGCTTGCAACGCCTCTTCCCATGACACCGATGAATATTATCTCGGAAATTGCCTCCCCTGTTTCGATGGCACTTCGTCTCTTCGCTAATATGGCGGTTTCAATGCTGATTTTCATTGTCCTCTATTCCGCTCTCGGTTCCGCGTCCGATGCAATATATAATGCGATCGGTGCGGCGATAAGCTCCGATTACACCAATATAGACCCGAGCCGATCATACTTTAATATACTTCAAATCGGCATTCCGTCAGTTCTGTCATTTTATTTCGACTTCTTCTCCGGTGCAATCCAATCCTTTGTTTTCGTTATGCTTACCATGAGCTACATTAAAAATGCTCGCGGTGACGAATAAACCTTTCCCGAAATTTTTTGGAGGTATATCCATATGAATGAAGCTATGTTACAGGCACAGGCATTAGTTCTTGCAGGTCAGGCAGTCGGTGCGGGTCTCGCGATGATCGCAGGTATCGGTCCCGGTATCGGTGAGGGTTACGCTGT
>JAISIC010000030.1 GCA_031262225.1 Ruminococcus sp.
CGCTGGGCTATACTTATTGAAAACGCCGACAAGAAGAATTTTACCGCGAAAGCGGAAGAGTACATGGATAGGGAGGATTTTTCTATGGCAATGGATATGCTGTCAAGTTTCAGCAGGGACGAAACACAACGGCTTCACGCAATGTCCCGCGAGAAATTTGAAAAAGATTACAGCTTCAGCATGAGAAAATCGAAAGAATCCGGGCAGATTGAAGCACGAACGGAAACTGCAAAAACGGCTTTCTCATTAGGATTACCGATTGATATTATTGCCAAGCTTACAGGCTTTTCTGAATCCGAACTGAAATCGATTATGTCCAACAACTAACAAAAAAGAGACCCTCTCACGAAGGTCTCTTTCATTATAAGTATTTATTAAATACTATTTTCTTTTTCTGGAAACAACTGCACCAACAACTGCGAGAGCCATAACTGCGCCGATTGCGATAACGGGAACGTTGCCTGTTGCAGGAGCTGTTGTAGCATTAGCAGCTTCAACATCTGCGGCTGTTAAGCCAACGCCGTCAACGCCGTCAACCTTGAAGGTAACGCTCATCTTTTCAACAACGATTCTCTTGCCTGCGTCGTCGAGGAAGGAATAACCTGTGCCTGCAACTGCCTTGGTGTTTGTCATGTCAATAACGTTGCCGGGTTCATACCAAACGTTCCAAACGTTGAAGTTTACGAACGGTTCTGTAGCGCCTTCAACCGGTGCATAGAAAGCACCCGGGTTCTTAGCATGGTTGGGAACGAGAGGCCAGTCAATGTCGTTGATCTTAACGCTTGTGATTTCAACGGTAGCGGTTTCCCAACCTGCGGGAGCGGTCTCGTTGCCGGGAGTATTGAGTTTGCACCAAATGTCGGACGGGTTAGCGGAAAGGTCGATGTCAACAGTATATTCGCCGTTGCCTTCAAATGTAACCGGTGTGGAAGTTACTTCCCATTCGTAGTCTTCGCCGTAACCTGCGTTCTGAGCGTCGAGTGTGAATGTAACAGGATCAGCTGCAGAAGCGGAAACTGCAAAGAGGGAAAGTGCAAGTGCGCTTGCCGCAACAGCAGCAACAATTTTTTTGAAATTCATAATTTGAAATCCTCCTAAATATATAAATAATTAATATAATTATTTACGAAGTTTACGACGGCGGGAAATGAGAGCAGTGCCGCCTGCCAGAGCCATAACGGTTGCCATTACGATTGCAGGGGTGTTGCCGGTTGCAGCCGAGGTTGTAGCACCGTCGGAAGCAGCCGCCGGGAATGTTGCCGCGATAATGTTACCGTCGGCATCATATGCTGTGAGGTTGTCATAATAGATGATTGCCGGAACGGTGTTTGAATATCTGATAAAGATAATCTGTGCTTCCGCAAGGTTTTCATTAAACATATTTGTAGGAAGCAGGAGTCTGCGTTCAAGTGTCATAGTCGGAGAAACCGCAATTGAATATTCTTCCGGACCTTTAACTTCGGATTGCGACCAAGCAACATCATATTCGGGTGATGTTCCAACGCCGCTTGTACCGATTAAAGTTCCGTTCCAGCCGGGAGCGGTAGTTCCGTCTTGTGAAACAATGGTCACATCAACAGTGATTTTCTTGATCTTAGCAAGATCGGCAGGTGCCCAGATCCTTGTGCCTTCAAAATAAAGCTTAGCAGTTTTTGTTGCATCAACAACCTTAACAGCAAGCTGTTTTGAGCCGTCAAAATCAACGAGAGAAAGCTCGGAAAAATCAGCATCCGCGTCAACAGTCTTCATCCACGCGAAAGCTTCATATTCACCGTTTTCAAAATCAACACATCCGTCGCCGGTTGTTGCATATGTAGGAATAGCATACGCTGACAATGCCATAGCCGCGGCACAAACAGCAGCCAAAAGTTTCTTCTTCATGATTATCAATCCTCCGATACGTGAAATCATTAGTTATGATTTCAGTATTATTATAGCATTAACGCCGAATAATTGCAATGTCAAAGATAAACAAGATTATATTTTCTTTTTGTATATTATGCACAAAAACAGCCTGCACATTTGTTCATACAGACTGTTTTAGACAAAAAATATTACAATTTGATATAGTTACGATTACAGGGTTACGGTTATATCAACATTTCCGCTTTCTCTGGCAAGGGTCAAAGTCATAGTTTCGCCCGCCTTGTGTGTGTTTTTGATTTCGGTGAGCTCATCCATAGTTTTAACGTCTTCGCCGTCTGCCTTAACGATAATGTCGCCGGGAACAAGCCCCGCCGCTTCTGCACCCGAGCCGTCCTCAACAGATTCAATAAGCACGCCTTCCGTCACAGGCAAGCCGTAATAACGGGCGGCTGTCGCGTTGAGGTTAGAGCCGGAGATGCCGATGACAGGCACGTCGCTCTTATAGGAACCGTTTGTCATGAGTTCGGAGATAATGGGCATTGCCGTTGTGATAGGTATAGCGAAGCCGAAGCCTTCAACAGAGCTTGAAACAAGCTTTGCAGAGGTAATGCCGATAACCGAGCCTGCCGCATCAAGAAGCGGACCGCCGCTGTTGCCGGGGTTTATAGCCGCCGTTGTCTGGATAAGGGATATGCTCTGGTTTTTGCCGTTTGCCATCTCAATGCCGATATCGCGGTCGAGCCCCGAAACAATGCCGTCGGAAGCCGAAAGCCCGATGCCGAGCGGATAGCCCAGAGTATAGCAGTTTTCGCCGATTTTCAGTTTGGAAGAATCGCCGATGACAGCCGGGGAGAGCCCTGTCGCTTCGATTTTAATTACAGCAAGGTCGGTTGTGGTGTCAACGCCGATGATTTTTGCCTTGTAGTCTTTGGTTTCGTTATCTTCATTGCGTATTGTCACGGTGATATCGTCGCAGTTGACAACCTCTGTTCGATATGAACCGCCGAATCCGCCGAAACCGAACTGGAAGCCGAAGGCACCGAACGGATTATAGGAATCGTTCGCCTGTGAATCGTCATAGACCGTCTTTTCGGTCTGGATAACGTGTGCGTTTGTCACAAGATAGCCGTCGGGGCTCATGACAATGCCTGTGCCGCCGCCGGAGGTCTGACCCTCCGATTTTGAGGTTATGAACGCAACAGACGGGCTCACACGCTCAAACATGATGGAAAGGCTGTTTTCAATGTCAGCATTATTTTCCATTAATACAATTGAATTATTTACCGGATTATTTTCGGTTTTTGCAGGAGCAGAATCGTTTTCCTCACCCTCCGCGAATGTGAGTGACAGCGAACTGTCGCCGCTTTTATATAAATTGTTATAAAGAGCCGCACCGCCGATACCCGAAGTACCGCCGATAACGATAACGGCAACCGCCGCAGCAAGAATTTTTTTAACTGTCATAAATATCGCCTCCTAAGTCTACAGTCTTCAGCCACAAGACTGAAGAACGGGATTATCTATAGTATAAATCCCAAATGTGAAAATCAGACGATAAAATTTTAAAAGAAAAGAAAAAGAGTTGACATAAAAGTGTTAAAGATGTATAATGTATATACAGAATCACGTATATACAGAATAAATATAGGAGTGATGATAATGGTAACTGTAGTGTCTGCATGGGGAAATTCACTGGGTGTGCGTATCCCGAAGTCTATATCTGACGTGTGCAAACTGACCGAAAAGACAAAGGTTAATGTTGATATAGAAGAAAAAACAGGAAATATAATAATAAGAAAACTGCCCGACGAGAAAAGGCATATAACACTTGAAGAGCGTGCAAAGCTTTGCAAGGGCTGGGACGGCAAGCCTTATGAACTCACCGATGAAGACAGGGAATGGCTTAATATGCCTGCTGTCGGAAAGGAAATTGTGTGAGAAATTTAAAACAAGGCGATATCATATATACAGATATAAACCCGACCGTCGGGCATGAGCAGTCAGGGAAACGTCCTGCGGTTGTTTTGAATAACAAATCCTGCGACAAGTTCAGTGCTATGACGATAATCTGCCCTATAACTTCAAATAACCGCGAATATCCTACAAAGGTCGAGCTCAAGAATACCAAAACAAAAGGCTTCGTGTTATGTGACCAAATCAGAGCCCTTGATCTTTCAAACAGAAGCTATACATATCTTGAATCGATGGATGACGATACGCTTTGGGACGTTATCGACTGTGTAAGGAGCTTAATTGAAAAGCTTCCTTGACAAATCAATATATATATAGTATACTATCATTAATATACATATAATAAAAAGGAGAAACCATGTCTGAATTTTCACGCAGATTGCCTGTATATCTGCTTTTGGATATAAGCGGAAGTATGCAGGGGGAGCCGATCGAAGCGCTCAAAACCGGCATTTCCGCACTTTTAACCGAGCTCAAATCCGACCCGCAAGCCCTCGAAACAGCCTTCTTGTCTGTCATAACCTTCAACAGTGCGGCTCGCCAGATTACGCCTTTAACCGAGCTCATGCTTTTTTCCGAGCCGGAAATCAAAGCGGGCGGTGCAACAGCTTTGGGAGCGGCATTAACGCTCTTAGCCGAGTGTATCGACAGCGAAGTTAAAAAATCGTCGCCGACACAAAAGGGCGATTGGAAACCTTTGGTGTTTATCCTAACCGACGGTGCTCCGACAGATGATTGGGAAAGCGGTGTGAAGGCACTGCGGCGTGCAGGGGCTTCAAACATTATCGCCTGTGCGGCGGGAGCAGTTGCCGACACGAAGATATTAAAGGAAATCACCCCGAATGTCGTTATGATGAACAGCTGCGGAGCGGGCGACCTGTCAAGATTTTTCACATGGGTGTCGGCATCGGTGAAGGTAACATCAAAAGCCTTTGACGCGACCCCCGGCGGTCTCGAACTCCCGCCGCCCCCGCAAGGATTTATCATCGTTCCTTAAGAAAAGTTGTATTATAATAGTATAAGGAGAGAAATTATGTCAGTTAACGAAAAAATCATGGAAAAGTTAGACACCATGTCATATGAGACACGCGAAAAAGCGTTAGCTATCATTACGATATTAGCAGAAAAAAGCGAGTTCCCGGATACACTTGAAGAGTATATGCGTCAAAAAGGTTGGAACGGTGAACGCGTTCATGTTGACGAAGTCGATTGGGGCGGATTTGTCGGGGAGGAAGTGCCGTGGTAAAGCAAGGATATATAATTAAAATGGATTTTGACCCGACTCTAGGTCATGAGCAGTCGGGTTATCGTCCGGCACTTGTCATATCGAACAAATCATTTGATTCTGCAAGCAATATGACATATGTTTGCCCGATTACAAACACATTCAGAAACTCGCCGCTTCATATAAAGATAGAAAATCATCTTACGACAGGTTATATAATGTGTGACCAATTGCGGTCTGTTGATCTTTCAATAAGAAAGATTGCATTTGTTGAGGAAATTGATCCGAGGTTATTGAGAGAGGCTATATTTGTTATAGGAAAGTCAACACGTATTAATTAAGAAGGTGCTCACTAATGATTCATGACATCCCAAAACCGAAAATTTCCGACAAATTCACAATTGAAGACATTCATATTATCCGCGAATGGACCTATGAGCGTTTAAAAGATGCAACTTCGGAAGAAAAGTGTGATTACTACAATAAAAGTGTTCCTGATTTTCTAAAAGCACGTATGCTTCCGGCAAAAAAAACTTAGTATAAGGAGAGAAATTATGTCAGTTAACGAAAAAATTATGGAAAAGTTAGACACCATGTCAGATGAGAATCGCGAAAAAGCGTTAGCGATCATTACGATTTTAGCGGGAGACAACGATTCCGGCTCCGAACTTGCCAAGATTATCGGCGAGGATGAACTTTTGGCTGCGGTGAAGGAGATCGAAGATGGTGAATATTATGGTCCTTTCGATTCTGCCGAAGAAGCATTTAGATTTTTGATGGAGGATTGACAGATGCTGAAAGTCGTTTTGGCAAAGTCTTTTAAACGTTGTTTTAAAGCAGTTCAAAAACAAGGCAAAGACATGAGTAAACTGACAAAGGTCATGTCTTTGCTCGAAAACGAACTGCCTATTCCGCCGGAATATAAAGATCATCCTCTTCAAGGTAAACATATTGGTCGTCGAGAATTACATATTGAACCGGATTGGCTCTTAGTTTATAAAACCGACAAGAAAGAGCTTGTTCTTTACTTAATCTCGACAGGAACACACCAAAAATCTCTACATCATTAATCTTCCTATTCACTTTCACCAAATTCTCCCCAAATTTTTGTTCATTTTGCCCATTGTTTTAAATTCCGTTATGTGTTATAATCGTGAAGACGGAATCTCTTTGAAGCTTACATATCTATAAGCCACATCTGTTCCATATTTTCTCACGCTCGTCCCCTATTTCTTAGGACAAGTCTCGCCTTCGCGGTTCGCGGTTTACAGAAAAATTACGAAAGTGAACGAAATATAACGCCAAAAAGCGTCAAATTCGCTCGAAATCGTTCATTTTTGTGCAGGGTGCACAAGAAATTTTCTGTTTGTCGGGATTAATTTGGTGAAACTGCTCCTTGACTTATAGGGCGTGCCATGATAAAATATAAACACGATAAGGCTTGACACGGACAGACCTTTCACAAAGAGAACGCACTTATCGAAAAATTTTTGGAAAATATTTTTTTCTAATCAAACAAGGAGGTTTTTTCATAATGAATATGAAAAAAACTATCGCAGCTGTTGCTGCATC
>JAISIC010000041.1 GCA_031262225.1 Ruminococcus sp.
CTTTGTCGAATAGTTTGTCAAAAATTTCAATAGCCGTCATCTTGCTTTTATCGGGCATATATTAATCCCTCTCTATGTAAACTTAAAAAATCCAAAATCAAATTCAGTATAACATAAATGATATCAAATTACAATAGTTTAATTAAAAAGTTTAGATTTTGTCTATAAAATATACAAAAAACGCCGATATAAACCGACGTTTTAGATATCTGCTACTTAACTGCATTTTTAATTGCCGTTATTTCTGCGGGCGTTAGATCGCGATGCGTACCCGGTTTAAGCATTCCGAGCTTAAGAGGACCTTCTGCAACACGTTTGAGCCTCACGACGGTGAGCCCAACCGCTTCGCACATACGGCGAATCTGTCTGTTTTTGCCTTCGTGGATGACTATCATCAATACTGTCCGCGTTGGTTCGGCAACCAAAACTTCAACATGAGCGTTTGAGGTAGTAATAAACTCGGGCTCATCAGTTGAACCGATATTCAGTTTCATTGGCAGCGAAAGCTTTGTAAGCTGTTCTTCGGTGACTTTCTCGCGAACCGTAACCCGATATGATTTGGCGATTTCACGCGACGGGTGGGTTATGGCTTGTGCAAGCTTGCCGTCGTTTGTGAAAAGGAGCAGTCCTTCTGTGTCCTTGTCAAGCCTTCCGATGGGATATACACGCTCGTTGACCCCGGTGAGGAGTTCTGTCACATTTCGCCTGCCAAGCTCATCGCTCATGGTGGTGACATAGCCTCGCGGCTTGTTGAGCATGATATACCTCATTGTACGATGACGTTCACGCTTTATCGGTTCGCCGTTCACAGTTATAATATCGCGGACAGTTGCACCATCCCCTAATTTACAGAGGCGTCCGTTTACTTTTACAGCGCCCGATGCGATCAGGTTCTCAGCCTTACGCCTTGAACATAACCCGCTTTCGGCAATTATCTTTTGTAGTCTTATTTTTTCCATCTTTATGTAAAGGCAAACCCTTTCGGTCTGCCTAATCCTCTCGATTAAACATATTCAGACATATTTCTTTAATAAGTCAATAATAGTATAGTATAAAGGCTTTGGCTGTTTTCTTGTCACTATGTTTATATTTTCGGTTGCGACAAGGTCAACGGTATCTATAACCGAATCGCCGTTTAGAAATTCGGCTCTACCTAAAATCTGTCCGCTTGAAACAGGAGCATAATTGAATGTAGGAAGACAAATTCTGCATACTGTTTCGGGGATTTCACCGTTAAAGCTCGTTATAACGGGGTTTCGCGATAAAGAAACGGATACATTATCGGAATCACCGCCGACTATCTCTGCTTTAATATCACCTATGTCAAACATAGTTTCAACCGGCTTCACTACTGAAAAACCATAGTCAAGGAGGTTTTTATGATCTGACCAGTCGTTAGGAGCATCAAGGGTAACGCAGATAAGCTTAACGCCGTTTCTCTCTGCGGCTGAAATAAGGCAGCGCCCTGCTTCGTCCGTGAATCCGGTCTTAACGCCGATACAGCCGTCATAAAGTGATAAAAGCTTGTTGCTGTTTGACAACCAGCGTTTATAGGGAGGGTTGCCGTAATCAATTTTTATGCTGTCTGTCGCACATATTTCGGCAAAAACCGGGTTTTGCAGTGCATATCTCGTGAGCAGTGCCATATCGTAAGCGGTTGAATAATGGTTGGAAGCATGGAGACCCGATGGCGTTACAAAATGGGAATCGTTCATCGCGAGTTCTGCGGCTTTTTTATTCATCAGCTCGGAAAATCCGGCAGTTCCGCCGCCCAAAATATAAGCCGTCGCATTTGCGGCATCATTTCCCGATGGCAGCATCATGCCGTAGCAGAGGTCAAGTTTTGAAACAAGATCGCCTTCTAAAAGCCCCATTGTAGAGCCTTCTACGAGTATTTCCGAACCCATTAAAAACTCGGTGTCAAGATCGCCGCTTTCGAGCATTAAAATCGTTGTGAGAATCTTTGTAGTCGAAGCCACAGGAAGTTTATCATACTCTCTTTTACCGGCAATAACTCGCCCGGTTGAAGCTTCAATGAGTATCATTGACTTTGCAGACACAGATGGTACTTCTTCTTCATCTGCAGGCAAAGCAAATGACTTTATACCGAAAAATGCATAGACAACTGCGGAAATAACCGCAAAAAGTCCGATTAAACCGACAACCTTTAGGGCTGTCCTTTTACGTCTTTTATGAAACATATATACACTCCGAATATTTTTATCATTCTTATTGTGTATTAATGTTTCATATTTATAGATGGAAAATCTACGCTTTTAAAATCCTATTCGTCGTTGAAAATTTCATCATCGGAAGGCTTATCGCCCTTCTTTTTGGAAAACATATCCTTGATTTTCCCGATGAGTTCGGGGATTGCGGCGATAGCACCTGCTGCTCCCGACTGTCCCTCGGTGATCTGAAGCATTCTGACATCAGAACCGTTCACAACGATAAATGCGAGGGGGAGTATGGTTATACCCGCACCCGAACCGCCGCCGAAATATGTTTTTTCCGATTTTGTCGGAAGGTCCGAGCCGCCCGCCGCAAATCCGTATGACACTTTGGAAACGGGGATAATGGTGATGCCGTCACCGACATGGATTGCCTCGCCGATAACTGTGTCAGCATCGGTCAGTTCATGAATCTTTGAAAGCGAAGTTTCAATAAGATCCTTGACAGTTTGTTCTTTTGCGTTCATAATATACCTCTGATTTTTTTATTCTGCGGCAGCTTCAGTTCGCATTAGCTTCCGCTTTTTACCTTTTTTCTTATCTCCGAAAAGTTCATGCCGTCTTTTAAGCAGTTTTGTTCCGATTAAAAGCCCGCTTGACAGTAGAACATGAAGTCTTATTTTTATTGCAAGTGAAATATTAACATCACTTTCTCGGGTTATATCATCAAAATCACAATCGATATCACAATTTTCAACATAGGTTGTGGCAAGGGAGCTAACCACAGCAATCAATGAATATACAATACTGCTGACAATACCGTAATTGACGGCGGTTTTTGCGGCTTCCTTCCCGCGAACGACAATATCTACTTTAATATCATCGACTATAATCTTCCTGCATATGCGGCGTATACCTTTGCTTGAACTGCCGTAGATTATTTCGAGTTTTTCTTTAACCGATTTTCCGAGCTCAATCATCTCGGCAATGCTTCGTTTTGATTTTCCTGCGGGGGTGGAGGTATCGACAGTTTTTTCTGTCTCTGTTTCGGGTATACCGGCAATCGGTTCTGTTTCGGAAGGCGTTTCGGTATCGTCAGATGTCACCGATTTTGTTATTTTATCCTTCGGGAATATTTTAATGAAAATATAGGTTATTTCAAATTTAAATTTTCCTTCCGACAGCCTTACAGACAAAACGACAGGAAGCATTAAAAGTATCAATAAAACCAATGCTATTCCCGCAAGAATCCAAATCCACATTAGTTACACCCTATTCGGAAGCTATGATAGCTTCTTCAATCACAGTCTGTTCGCCCGCTTCGGACGGAATCGGCGGAAG
>JAISIC010000065.1 GCA_031262225.1 Ruminococcus sp.
ATAAACTATACCCCTACAGTCAATATCTTCTTCTAAAGTCACACGTTCGTTAAAATATTCATTAACATTTGTTGTTTCAAAACAGTCAAATGAAATTGAATAATACATCGCAGTTTTTACACGCAGATCAAGCTTTTCTTGGTAGAAATAAGAAATATATGTATGCACATACTCGCTGTCGCGCAAATCATCAATAGCATATTCGTTATAGTCAAAAATCCAAATGCGCTCTCCGACAGGAAAATTCGGTGCATCGCTTCGCGTTACATTGACTTTAATTTCACAGCGGTCGATAAAATAATACGGTATCTCAGCATCTTGTATCTCAATATCTGATAAAACTTCATAATCGGAAATATCTACATTTTCGATGAGATAATTATAACTTGTTTCCTGAATATTAAGTCTTCTGGTATACTCTTTTTTCTCAATTAAAGCTTCAAGCAGTGTTTTATAAACCTTAGTTTTATCATCGTTATAATTGTAATATTTGTAATATTCAGAAAGATCAAAAGTTGTCCAATCTGTTACGGTTGTTGTTGGTGCAGTTGTGATTTCAGATGTGATTGCTGCCTCACTTGTTGTAGCTATCGTATCAGTATAGGTTTCTGTGGTAGTAATCATTTCAAACGTCGCCGCTGTGTTAGCTGCGGATACGGTTGTGATTTCCTTGGTTTCGGTTGAACCGCACCCGGTAAGCCCCAGAGCGATAACCAATATTCCGGCTATAAAACGACGTTTCATACTTGCACATCCCTTTATGTATCTTTTAATCCGATTATACCACACCTAACATAACGTGTCAATAAAATATCTGTTTTTTCACAATTTGTAATCATAAAGTAAGCATTACTGTATACTAACGTGAAGTTTGCAGAAAATTATTGAATCTTTGATTTTCTTCCCTCTTCTAAAATCCCGCGTTTCACAAGGTCATCAAGTGCGTTTTCGATAAACTCCCAAACCTCCGGCATAGCGGCTTTAACGGGATATTGCCGCTTTACAACATCGGCGGTAGTCCAGTTACCCTGATGCCAAGTATGCCCATTGCATTTATAGATAAGCATTGCAGATTGAAAGCGGTCGCAAGCCGCCGCGAATTTTGCATCTTTTGTTTCTTCGGCATCGAATTCTTGCCAAAGCGAGCGATATTCTGCTCCCTGTTCGGTCGGTAACATTGCAAAAAGCTTGTCCGCCGCCGCTTTTTCGCGAAGCTCCTTTGACTTAACAGCCTCATTATCAATCGCGGGCGTGTCTCCGGCATACACTTCAACAAGGTCGTGAACAAGGCACATTTTAAGCACACGAAAAAGGTCAACACCCGGTTCTGCATAATTATAAAGCGTCATCGCGGTAAGAGCCATATGCCACGAATGCTCGGCATCGTTCTCCTGCCTTGAGCCGTTACCCACAAGGGTTTGGCGGAAAATGTTCTTCATCTTATCTGCTTCATATAAAAATGCAAGCTGATTTTTTAGTTTATCGGTCATCTGTATCCCCCCTACAAGTCATAATTCACTATAGCACAAATCAGCTTAAATGTCAAATAAAAATATCAGAATTAATTCAACTGCCCAAAAAGAATAAAATAGACGTTGGTGTATCGCTTGGACTGCCGAATTTAATATCTTTATCAAAGTTCGTATATCTTATCACCAAAACTGTACTCTTGTCTTTTTCCGGGTCAATAGTCCAAACATCTGCCGGCATATCGTCATATTCGGTATCGATTACAAATGTGCCTTTATTCTTGTAAGGATAAAGACCGGCGATTTCGGTTTTAGTTTTGCCGAAAGTTAAGCCGCCCGGGAAAACTATCTGTGACTTTGTCGGATCAAAGGCATCTTCATAATCATTAACGCCCATTAAGTAAAGGTGAAAATCACGCACATAACCATCTTCTACGCCGATAAAAAATGTGCTGTAACCATCTGTAACATCAACGCCGTATTTTGAAAATTCGCCGTGCTGCCGAAGCTCTGTTATAGCCAAAAATTCATCATATTTTATCGGGATTGTGACTTGTTTGCCGTTAATAATTATGCTGTATAAGTCCAAATCCCTGTGCGGGGCAGTAGATGCGGCAGGCGTATTGCCGCTGAATAAGTTTTTGACATCGGACAGGTTGCTGTTTCCTATGATTTGAGATACACCTGTTCTAACAGCTGAGTTTAGTAAACGCGATAAAAGTCCCATATTTTCCTCCGATAATATTTATAGAGTACGTTATTTAATTGAAAAACTAAGGTAAGCGAACCCCTGTCACCACAATAATCCCGCTGTCAACAAAAGCAACCGTTCCGTCAGAAGTAATGCCGTATTTCGGTTTTCCTTCATTCTGTCCGGATTTTTCGGGGATTATATAGGCAAAAGTTGTATCCGAACCGCCATAAATTTTTCATTACTTAAGTTCCTCGAAATACGTTGTAGCACGGTTTTGAATCATAGCGGCGGTTTCTTCGGGTGTTTTATCGCCGGAAAAAAGCGTCTGCACCTCTTCGTCAATAATATCCTCAATCGCCGGGACTGAGCGGCGTATGCCGTCGATACTGACAAAGAGCGCGTACATTTTCGCGTTGTCAGCTTCGGTGTTATACGGCAGATTCGTAAGATTTACACCGAGCCAATTCCCGCGCGGAACGCGGTTGCCTGTGTAGGGGTCGTATTCAAAAGGCTGAATGGTTGCGTTATCTGCGGCGATCTCCAGTTCTGAAACAAGTGTGGGGAACAGCCCCAGCGGCGGGTAACCGAGTCTTACAATGGAAGGATAGCTGTAAGTCTGCAAGCCTTTGACGAACGTCCACGCACCGTCAGGGTTCTTCGCGCTCTCCATAATCGCCGTTTCAAGCCTTGGGAGAGCTTTTATGCCGCTTGTGCCCGAAGTATTCGGGAAGCCCAAAAACGTGATCGGCTCATCGAAGTCCATCTTCTCCACCGCAACAAGATCCTTGAAAACGATAAACCTCATAAGCTCGGTTAAAACGCGGTTCTCTTTATAATCCCCGGTCGTGTTCGGCATCCAAGTTGAATTCATATACGGTGCGGCATCAGGTGAGGGTTCGGGGAGACTTTTTGCGTATTCAAGCAGTGAAATAAATTCGGGTGAATCGAAACTGCAAACGCCTTTATCGTCATCAATAAAACGTCTTGACATTGTTTTCAAAGTACCCTCAACGAAATAATCGCGGTCGATAGAATTGCCGAAAAGGCTTGAGCCCGGAATCTTCGCGGTGGCGGCTTTAAGCTCAGCAAAGCTCTGCCCCTGTTTTTCACCGAAAACGGAGGTCTTTCCGATCAGTGATTCTACGGAGAATGCGGGTGCGATACTGTAGAGTTTTCCGTCTGTTTCAAGTGCCGCTAAAAAGGGTTTTAAAAAGTCCTCTCTTGAGAAATCCGGGTCATTATCAATAAGCGGATAGAGATCAGCGAACAAACCCTTATCGACATAGTTGCCGTAAGCTATGCGTTGGTCGATAAGGAGAACATCGGGGACATTACCGGTGATAACATCCATATTAAAAACCTTGAGGGCATCATTAAATGATGTGCTGCTGTCTTTTGCATACAGTTTAAACTCAACCAGATATTCAGGGTGTGTAGCGGAGAATTCGGCTATATATTCCGGCAGATAATTGTCCTCGGTAATCGACGCAACCGTAATAATAGTCTTGTCCGGAACATCCTCCGGGGCGATTTTCGTGAGCAGGAAATATTTCAACATCCCGATCTGACCGCCTTTGTATCCGGAGAGGAGGAACTGCGTGTCGGAAACGGTGATAAGATTTGTTATTTCGGAAAGATTGACCCCCGAAGCGAGCAGATCGGCGACCTGTGTCCCCACGTCGTCTTTGTAGCCGAAAATGTTCGATTTACTATAGCCGTAATAATCATACTTGTCGTCGCCCATGGTAATGTTTGAGTTGGTAATACCGCCCGGTGCGTAGAAGAATTCCGGCAAACCGTAGTCATTTTTCTCAATATCTATCGGGGTTACTGTAAGTTTATCTTCGAGGGACGCTAAAGCCCAGTACATGGATGAATCGTTTCCTACTTCTATGGTTTCGCGCGTTCCGTGTGTTACAATGTTTACATTACCCTCGTTGTCTTTAAAAAAGCTTTTCGGATCGCCGGATTGCGGAATGGGTTTGTTTTCAAAAACCGTTTCGCCGGATGCTAAATCGAATGCCCAAATTGAATTCATATCGGCTAAAATATAAGCGATATTATTACTATCAACAATATATTCGTATATGTAAACGGATGCCGCGTCAACACCCGCCGCCTGTATCTTTTCGCTTATATTGACCAAGACGGTTTCGGTTCCGCCATTCATACTGACGATTTCCATTTTTATGTCCGGCGTTGCGGCAAAGAGGTTTGCCGCCGTCCTCCGCAGGATAAAAACGGTGCCGTCTTTGCCTGTAGCGATACCCGGATAGGTGACAAGCGCATCGTCGGGTCCGATTGCTTTTGTGGTTGAAATGGAATTTAGCAGTGTTTTCTCCGTAACATTGCCCGAAAGATCAGTTTTCACAAGATAAGT
Source organism: Ruminococcus sp. (assembly GCA_031262225.1). Lineage (GTDB taxonomy): Bacteria > Bacillota > Clostridia > Oscillospirales > Ruminococcaceae > JAISGY01. Next base: position 4,544 of record JAISIC010000065.1, read on the forward strand.
GTTGTCCATTATGTCGCCGTCCGTGCTCGGTTCTGTCGCCGAAGCAAGTATATTTATCGCACTGCCGTCAAAACAGACACTTAAAATAGAGCTGAAATTTTCGTCTTTCGGTGAGAACTCCTCGGACTTATAGATATAGTCTTTCAATGCCGAATCGGCGATGGTGGGGACTTCCTCTTCGGATTTACAGCCTGCGAAAATCCCCAAACACAACGCCGCCGTCAAGACGACAGCGATAAGCTTTTTTATTCTTAAAGACAGTGTGGACATAGTTATGGCTCCTTTTCGGTTATTGTAACATATCCATTTTCGCTCACGGTTTATCGGTAAAGTTTGAGAGAATGGAGATAGAAAACATTTCAGATAGTTAGCTAAAACCAGCCGTCAAAAGACTTCGGACGGCTGATTATTGTAGAGAATTATTCAACTATTTCACTTTGTCCGGCTCTTGCAGAGGCGATTCGCCTCAAGTATCCCAAATCTTTAATCCATGCTGTGAGGCTTTCCGACGCTTTTATGTGTGTTGCGGCGGAAGGATGCCAGTCAGCACCATAACCGTCCGAAGGATTTTGAACATCAAATTTTTTGAAAAAGACTTTGCTGTCTCCGGTTTGGATTGCAAAAGTAACAGCCGCCTTTTCCACTGCCGGATATAGTCTGTCACCCATTATCCCGAGGGTACAGAGTATGACTGCATCGGGGTTATAAGCACGAACAGTTCTAAGAAAACTTACATATGCGTCGGTAAATTCCGCCTGTTTTGCGGCGTCATCGAGGCAATAGCTGTCGTCATTCGTACCAAGGTTTATTACAATAAGGTCGGGCTTTCTTTCAAAAACATATTCAATATCGGCGATATCTTTACCATCTATTTTATCATCATATGAAGCGCCGATTTTGTTATAGTATTTCGGGACAAGCAGATCGGTTTTGTCAATTCCGTTTGCACTGTAGCCGGAAATAATCCCATGCCCCGAAAAGGCAACGACGCTTATATCCGCACCGAGATTTTGTGCAGTCAAATACGCGTAGCTGTCGGTGAAATCTTCCGTTTCGGTTGAAAAGGTTTCCTCTTTCCCCGCCGCGTCAACCCCATATCCGCAGGTTATCGAGTCGCCGATAAATTCGATTAGAAAGTCTTTTTCGGGTGTGGGTGTAAAGCCTTCTGTACTGCCGTCAAGAGTTATTTTTCCGATTCCGAAAATCGACTCCATTGATTCGGAAAGTTTGATTATCTTAACATTTGAAATTTCATCGGGATTAAGCTTTATATCAACATTCTTATAAATTTCATCAATCTGTGTGTCAACAACACGTTCGCCGTTCACATAAACGGCAACACGCGGGTATTTTTTATTATTACCCTTTATCATTGAAGCGTTGCTTCCCTTGAATGAAACGGTCAGATTTTCGCCCTGGCAGACAAATTCGACACCTGTTCCCGAATGAGCGCACCATAAAATTTCGTCTTTGGTGTATGTTCTCCCCAAACGTCTACCTATTTTCATTGATTATTTCCTCGCAAATATTTGCAGCGGCTTCGTATTCTGCATGAAGCAAAAATTCGGAAATTTTCTTCATTCGACTTACCAATACGCCGTTTTTAATAAGCTCTGCGATAATCTCGCCCGCTTTTTGCTCGTCATATTCATCAAGCGATTTTTTCAAATCTGCGATTTTTTCAAGCGGTATTTCAACGTCTTTGTCATCGGATTCGGGTTCTGTTTCTTCTCCGATTATATCTTTAAGCATTGCAACAAGTTCATTTTTCAGCTTTTTATCTTTTGAAGCGTTTTCAAGCTCCAAAGCTTTTTTTGAAATGAAATTATCACCCGCATTTGCAGCGGCGGATTTTATCCCGTGTGCCGTAATTTTAATAATCTCCGATGTAGAAGTTTCATCTTCAAACACTTCTACAGCGTGCTTCGAGTCGCGAATGAAACCTTCATAAACAATCGGGTTTATGCTTTTTACTGTGCTTTCTATTTCGATTTTTTTGTTGTATTGTGCCGCTTCTTCGGGGTGGCGGTCGCGGATATATTTACATAAAATGTGATTTAGCTGCTTTTTGTCGATAGGTTTTGAAAGGAAGTCATCAAAACCGTTTTCAATGAAAAGCTTCTCGTTTCCGACTATCGCATTTGCAGTCAGAGCGGTAATACACCCCTTGTATCCAAGCTGACGTATGCGTTTTACCGTCTCGATTCCGTCCATAACCGGCATCATGTGATCCATAAAAATTATGTCGAAAATCTCGCCGGAAACGATAATATCAAACGCTTCAAAACCGCTTAAAGCCTTTGCTATACGGATTCCGTAAGGGCTCATCAAACCTTCTGCAACATAGAGGTTTGTTTCAACATCATCAACGATTAAAACTTTGCCGTACGGCATAATTTCAGCCGTAATTTTATCTGTGTCTTCAATCTCCGCATATGTGAATGAACAGAGTTTTTGCCGTAAATTTTCGGACATGGTTTTTACGCCTTCAGGCACGCCTTGAGGCAGGAAAACGATAAAAGTACTGCCCTTGCCGTATTCGCTCACGACATTTATATCACCGTTCATAAGCCTTACCAAACGTCCTGTGATATTCATTCCGAGCCCTGTGCCCTCGGTACGTCTGTTTGCGAATTTATTAAAACGCGAATATTCGTCAAAGAGAGTTTTAACCTCTTCTTCCCGCATACCCAAACCGGTGTCTGAAACGGTAAATTTAATCCCGAAAATATCGTCTTTTGTCTGCGGTTCGATAGAAAGCCGCACCTCTCCGCTGTCGGTATATTTGAAAGCATTGGATAAAATGTTGCTGATTACCTGCTTAACGCGAAGCTCGTCGCCGATAAGCATTTCAGGCACACCGTCACCGATCTCCATAGAAAATTTGATCGGCTTTCCTTCAATTCTGATTATGTTTAACACGACTGTGTCATTAATAAGCGACGCGAAACTATAGCCCGAGAGGTTAAGTTCAAGCTTGCCCGATTCAGCTTTTGAAAGGTCTAAAATATCGTTAATAATCGCAAGAAGCCCCTGCCCGCTGTGGTGAATTTTAGCGATTGCTTCGCGTATCTTTCCGTTAAGTTCAGAGCTTGTCAGCAGAATTTCCGAAATACCGATTATAGCGTTCATCGGTGTTCTTATTTCATGCGACATGGTGGCTAAAAATCTTGATTTTGTTTGTGATGAATCAACAGCAATGCGTGTCTGTTCCTCAAGTTCGTGGGTTCTCTCCTCAACCATTTTTTCAAGATATTCGTTTTCGTTAGCGATAAATCTTTTTGTTTCTGCAACTTCGTTGGCAAGTGCAAACGACACGGCTAAAACGAAGGCAAAAAGACCGAGTATAACGACATTTTGTTCCGTTTCAACAATGTTTGAACGATAAACCCCCACACCTGCCGAAACGAAGACAAATATAATCCCGATAAGCGTGTTGCCCATGACGGTACCGAATGTGACCGACAAAACAGAGCTCAATTTGAGTTTTTCGCTGCCTTTTTTCGAGGCACGGATAATCCACCTGACCGCCGTGACTGCACAGTATGAAAGCAGTATAAATACAAGTGCTTCTCCGACCATCAAAAGGTCAACGGAGCACTGAACCCCGACAAAATACATTGCAGCGGCAACACCGAGTGTGAAGATACAAAGGATTTTAAAGGGTATGTTTATCTTTTCTTTTGCGATAGATTTTGTGAAAAGCACACCGAAAACAGGCATTACGGTAAGCGATGAAAATTCAATTACCTTGCTTATCTGCGAATCTGTTATTAAAAGATTTGTCCAGCTTGCGTTCATAAAAATATAAACAGCAAGAATAAACACTTCAATGGAAAAGAAAAGGTAGGTATATTCCTTGTGATTATTTGCGTACACAAGCAGATAATAAAATCCCATGAACCCCGATATGCCGGAGAAGAATATCAGGAAAAAGTCGTTATGCGAAAGTTGAAGAGAGTCAAACTCGTCGATATAAACCGATTTTGAGTAATAAAGCCCGGAATCTTCGGCGTTCGGATTGACTGCCACATGGATGGTTAAGACATTTTCGCCGATATGAAGATAACTTTTATCAAAAGGAATTGAAACTGCCGTGACATTTCGGTGTGTAGTTATTTGGTTATCGGCATCAAGATACATTTCTTTTTTAATGATATGCCCGTTGACATATATCTCCCAGTTGTCGGCAATTGAATCAAGAAAAAGCCCGGGAACAAGAGCGTTTTTAATGATATACGCCATGTTATTCGGGGTGACATCAAAGAGTATTGTGTATGTGTAATGTCTGACGGGAAGGTCGGTAGTGGTGAACATCGGCTGACGGAAAGGCTTTGCATACTCGGTTTCATATATGCTCCAAGAGCCGCCGGTCAGGTCTAAAGAGTTTTTCGGGATATTTTCATATGGACTTGCGGCAACAATGTCGGTACCTTCATTTAGATAGACCTGACTTTTGGTAAGGTCAATCCGCATATCCGTTTCGTAATCGACGTTATCAGCCCAAATAAGACCTAAGGTGAATGCAAGGTATGTAAGGATTATAACAGCATACAGCCGCAGGGAACCGAACTTAAAAACGTTCACTTTTCACCTCGAAATCAGTCATCAGAATCCGAACCGGCAACATTTTCTATCCAAAATTCATCTGAAACTTTTTTAAAGATTTCAATAAGTGTCGGGTCAAACTGTGTTCCCGAATTGCCGATTATAATATCTACAGCCTTTTCGTGTGTGAATGCCTTTTTATAAGGGCGTTCGGACACAAGTGCATCATAAACATCGGCAATTGCCATAAGCCGTCCCTGCAAGGGAATATCCTTTCCCGAAAGTCTTCGCGGATAGCCGGTGCCGTCCCATTTTTCGTGGTGATATCCGGCAAACATCTTAGCGTGCATTAAAAATCCGTCGTCTTCGGTTTTTTTCATTATCTCGTCGATAATCCGTTCGCCCTCTGCCGCGTGTGTTTTAATTATATCAAATTCTTCATCGGAAAGCTTCGACGGCTTGTTGAGTACAAAGTCGCTTATACTGATCTTTCCGACATCATGGAGTTGGGCGGAAGGCAGCAGTATTGAAGTATCCCACCCCACGGACTCTTCGGGATAAATTTTGTCTTCGAGCATCTTTTCGACTAAAATCTGAAGGTATATCTGCGTTCTTTCAATGTGCCCGCCGGTTACCTTGTCGCGATCTTCGACCAGTTCCGCAATAACCGAAATAAGCGCATTCTGAATCTTACGAAGCTTTTCTTCGGACATTTTAATAAGCTTGTCCGTTTCAATATGCGTTTCAATGCGGCGTATTAAAATCGGTGCAGAAAAGGGCTTATTGAGAAAATCAACAGCACCGAGCTCAAAACCCTGTATCTCAGTTTCGGGGTCAAGCTTTGAGGTTAGGAATATAACGGGAACTTTTGATAAAACAGGGTCTTCTTTCATCATCCCCATAGCGGTGAAGCCGTCACACTCCGGCATTACAACATCAAGCAAAATCAGATCGGGTTTAAGTTTTGCAGACAGCTTAAACATCTTTGCCGCGCTCTCCATGGTTATAACCCTGTATGAGCCTTCAAGAGCTGCTTTTGCCGCCAAAAGGTTGGTATCGTTATCATCAACTACGAAGACGATTTTCATAAATAATCCTTTTAATATGTATATTTATCTTCATTATAACATTAAATTATTAACGCACTATTAATAATATAAAAAATTTTAAAACTTGACAAATAAATCAGAGTATGATAAAATGTATTTTGGATGGTGAAAAATTTGGCTAAACGAGGAAAAGAACAAAACGAAAGAAAACAGGCAGTACCTAAGATAAACGCCTATATCGCAGGTTCCGGAAGCGTTGCAAAGGAAACGATAACCGAAACGCTGGAAAAAAACTATATGCCCTATGCGATGAGTGTCATCGTGTCAAGAGCAATCCCCGAGATTGACGGCTTCAAGCCCTCGCACAGAAAGCTTTTATACACAATGTATAAGATGGGGCTTCTCACCGGAGCTAAGACAAAATCGGCGAACATCGTCGGGCAGACCATGAAGCTCAACCCCCACGGCGACAGTGCCATCTATGAGACGATGGTCAGACTTTCAAAGGGGAACGAAGCGCTCCTGCACCCCTTTGTCGAGAGCAAAGGCAACTTTGGCAAGGCATATTCCCGCGACATGGCATATGCGGCTTCAAGATATACCGAAGCGAAGCTTTCACCGATTGCGGCAGAGCTTTTTCGTGATATAAATTCAGACACGGTTGATTTTGTCCCGAACTATGATAACGAGACAACCGAACCGACACTTTTCCCTGTGACATTTCCGTCCGTTTTGGTCAACTCAAACGTCGGAATTGCAGTTTCTATGGCTTCAAACGTCTGTTCCTTTAACCTCTCGGAAGTTTGCGACACAACTGTTGCACTCATAAAAAACCCCAAAGCGATTATTCTCGATACCCTTAAAGGTCCCGATTTCCCGGGCGGCGGATATATAGTTTTTGATGCGGACGAAACAGATAAGATTATCGCCACAGGACGCGGAGGATTTAAGATTCGCTCGAAATGGCGGTTTGATAAAGATTCAAACTGCATTGAAGTTGTTGAGATTCCGCCCACGGCAACCGTTGAAGCTATTAAAGACAAGGTTGTCGAGCTTGTCAAGGACGGAAAGCTCCAGGGCATTTCATATATCCGCGACGAAACAGATATAAACGGTCTCAGGATTGCCATTGACATAAAACGCGGAACCGACCCGGAAAAGCTGATGAAAAAGCTTTTCAAGGTAACCCAGCTTGAAGATTCCTATCCCTGTAACTTCAATATCCTCATCGGCGGAGTTCCGCGTGTCATGGGAATACGTGAGATTTTAATCGAGTGGACGGCATTTCGCAAAGAGTGTGTTAAACGCAGGGTATATTTTAATCTGTCCAAGAAAAAGTCACTTTTGCATCTGCTACGCGGTCTTCAAAAGATACTCCTTGATATTGATAAGGCGATTGAGATTGTCCGTGAAACAGAAGACGACACAGAAGTTATCCCGAACCTTATGATCGGTTTCGGAATTGACGAGACTCAGGCTGAATATGTCGCGGAGATAAAGCTTCGGAATCTTAACAAGCAGTATATTGTAAACAGACTTAAAGAGGTTGACGAATTAAAAGCACAGATATCTGAGCTTGAAGAGATTTTGGGCAGCGACAGGCGTATTTATGAAATTATCATTGAAGAACTCAAAGATGTCAAAAAACGCTTCGGACAGCCGCGTAAAACCGAGTTTATCTACGAAATAGAATCGGACGAGCCGGAAGAGGACGAAACACCCGACTACCCTGTAACCGTGTTCCTGACAGCACATGGCTATTTCAAGAAGATAACGCCGCTGTCACTGCGAAATTCGGGCGAACAAAAACTCAAAGAGGGCGACAGCATTATAGAAACGATTGAAACGACAAATCGTTCCGAGCTTCTCTTCTTTTCCGACAAGGCGCAGGTTTATAAATCAAAATGCGATAACTTTTCGGATACAAAGGTATCTGTTATGGGTGATTTTATACCGTCAAAGCTTGGTTTTGACGACGGCGAATCGCTCTTTGACATGGTTGTCACAACCGACTATTCCGGATATCTCATCTTCGTTTTTGAAAACGGCAAGGTAGCGAAGGTTTCGCTTGACGGTTATATTACCGTCACTAACCGCAAGAAGCTGATGAAAGCATACTCCGAAAAGTCAAAGCTTGTGAAGATATTCCATATTACCGATAATACAGAAATTCTGTTGTCGTCGGATATGGGGAAAAGTCTTGTTTTCAACACCGGTATGCTTGCCGTGAAATCTACCAAAAACACCGAGGGTGTTGCGGTTATGACCGTGAAAAAGGGTAAAATAACCCGTGCAGAAGCGGTGACCGATGAAAACCGTGACGGACTTGAAAAACTGATAGTCAAAAACATCCCTGCGGCAGGTTTCGGCGGCAAGATTTTAGAAGAAACGCTTCAAACTAAATTTAACATATAAATTTGTGTTATACCCCCTTTACACAGCGTCTATGTACTGTTAATGGGATGTTCATAAAATATTAAGAAATTACGCTCGCATTCTGTCAGAAAATTTGCTATACTTTTTGTGTATTTCATCCGAGACCTAAAATTAATCGGGAGAAGCCTATGAGAATTAAATATCTCGCTCTTGTAAGCGTGTTTATAGCCGTCTTTACCACCGCCGCTTGTGATTCAGGCGAAACAGGTGAGAGCTCCGAAACAACGATCGATACAACGATTGTAACCGTTACCGACGAAAACGGACAAGCCGTTCGCGACGAACAGGGGAGCGTCATAACTTCGATTATCACTCCGGTTACCACCACTACAACTGCGTACGATTATCAATCTGAGATTGACCTGCTTAATGGTCAGATTTCGTCCCTTCGCGATATGACAATCCGTACACCCGACCCGCTTAAAAAGGATGACTTTTTGGGAGCACAGGGAAACGAGCGGATAAGCGAAGCGGTGTCGATACGTGCGGAGATTGAACCGTACAAGCCGGATACCTGTTTTATAGGCGGCAAAGAATACAGCACCGATATAATCTCTCTTACCATCACCGGGAAGAATCTATCCGATGAAGACATTAAAGAGCTTAAATATATGGTGAAGCTTGAAGAACTTTTCCTGTATTCAAATAATATCACCGACCTTTCGCCGCTTCAAGGTTTAACTTCGCTTACCACACTTTCGATATTTGATAATGACATTGAAAACCTTGAGCCGCTTTCCGGTCTTTATAACCTTGAAAACCTGTTTTTACGAAGCAATAATGTTTCCGACTTAACACCGCTTTCAGGGCTTGCAAACCTTTCTAACCTTGACATATCGGACAATAACATAACCGACCTTTCACCTCTTAACACCTGCAGAGAGATGACCATGCTTTGGATTAATGACAACGATATTGCATCAATTGCACCGATATATACCATGACCCACCTTGCACGGATCCATATGCAAAACAATCGCATCAGCGATCTCTCGCCGCTCGCAGAAATGACGCATATGCTTGAAATATATGCCGATAATAACACCATAAGCGATATTACTTCGCTTGAAAAGATGGTTAGGCTCCAGTGGCTCAGATTAAACGGAAATCCTGTTTCAGATGCAGAGGTTATCGCTAACTTCACCGGGCTCAAAAAGCTCTATATTGAGAACACGCTCATATCACTTGATCAGATTAACGAGCTTCGTGCGGCACTTCCCAACGCGGATATAAGTTATTAAAATTTACGGATTTGTGAGAAACTAAAATGATTATTCTATTAAGACGCGGTGCGGCACCTGCCGACGTTCAAAAACTTCGCGAGGACCTTCAAAACAGAGGGTTCACACTACATGAATCGACAGGTACTCTCGAATCGCTCATAGGCGTAATCGGCGACACTTCCGCTATTGACATAAACACGCTTCAGGCAAGGGATTGCATTGAGCGTATTTCAAGAATCGCAGAGCCGTATAAAAAGGTAAACCGCAAGATGCACCCCGATAACACCGTTATCGACGTTCGCGGACGGAAGGTCGGAAACGGCAGCTTACAGATTATTGCAGGACCCTGTTCGGTTGAGTCGGAAGAACAGATTATCTCTACCGCCGTCTCTGTGAAAGAGGCGGGTGCAACAATGCTTCGCGGCGGTGCATTCAAACCGCGTACATCGCCTTATGCCTTTCAGGGGCTTGAAGCTAACGGAATTGACCTTCTTAAAAAAGCTCGTGATATCACAGGGCTTCCAATCGTCACCGAAATCATGGGCGAAGAGGATCTTCCGCTGTTTGAAGACATCGACGTAATTCAGGTCGGTGCAAGGAATATGCAAAATTTCAAGCTGCTTAAAGCTCTCGGAAAGTTTAATAAACCGATTCTATTAAAACGCGGTCTTTCAAGTACAATTGAAGAACTCCTAATGTCCGCCGAATATATCATGGCGGGCGGAAATTCCGAAGTGATTCTGTGCGAACGCGGAATACGCACATTCGAGACTATGACCCGAAACACCCTCGACATATCAGCGGTGTCGCTTTTGAAGCAAAAATCGCATCTTCCCGTCTGTGCCGACCCGTCCCATGCAACAGGGATACTCTCCTTGATTGAACCGATGAGTTTGTCGCTTATTGTCGCAGGTGCGGATATGCTTGAAATCGAGGTGCACTGCAACCCTGTAAATGCCCTTTCAGACGGTGCGCAACAGCTTACCCCGACATCCTTTTCATCACTAATGCAAAACATTAATAAAATGGCTGATTTTATGGGACGAAATATCGGTTAGTGACATAACCCGCATATTATATATTCGGTATGAGATAATATATCTAATACCCTTAATTTAGTTTTTACGGAAAGATTTATATTATGATTATTATACTAAAGCAAAATGCCTCAAAGGCGGATATAGCAAAACTTGAAGAAAACCTTCGTGCCGACGGACTTAAGACCAACCTCATTGAAGGTGTAGAGAAGAGTATTATCGGGCTTATCGGAGACACGGCAAAAATCGACCTTGACAATCTTTATGCTCAAGACGTTGTCGACAGCGTACAGCGTATTCAGGAAACATACAAAAACCCGAACAGAAAAATGCACCCCGAAGATACCGTCATCAAAGCCGGAAATGTGACCATCGGCGGCGGTTCTTTACAGATTATCGCCGGACCCTGCTCTGTCGAGTCGGAAGAACAGATTCTGACTACGGCGGCGGCGGTTAAGGAGGCAGGAGCAACAATGCTTCGCGGCGGTGCTTTCAAACCTCGTACATCGCCCTATGCATTTCAAGGTCTGCGTTCGGAGGGGTTAAAGCTTCTCATAAAAGCACGTGAACAGACTGGTCTGCCGATTGTAACCGAAATCATGTCGGCAGATGACCTTCCCTTGTTTGAAGATATTGATGTGATTCAGGTCGGTGCAAGGAATATGCAAAACTTCGAGCTTTTAAAAGAACTCGGCAAAACACAGAAGCCGATACTATTAAAACGCGGTCTTGCAAACACAATTGAAGAACTTTTAATGTCCGCCGAATATATTATGTCGGGCGGCAACAAGAATGTAATTCTCTGCGAACGCGGAATCAGAACATTTGAAACTATGACCCGAAATACCCTTGATATCTCCGCTGTTCCGCTCTTAAAGCAAAAATCACACCTGCCAATCTGCGTTGACCCGTCTCATGCGGCAGGAGTTATATCGCTCATAGAACCGCTTTCACTTTCAAGCATAATCGCAGGTGCCGATGCCCTTGAAATCGAGGTTCACTGCAATCCTCAAAAAGCTCTTTCCGACGGCGGACAGCAGCTTAAACCGGAAGCCTTCAACGAAATAATGAAGAAGATCAAATCCCTTTGCGGTTATCTGGGACGGAACCTGGGATGATTAAAACTATCCATGTAAATACCTCAAAGCCTTACGACGTTCATATCGGACGCGGTTTAATAGACCGCGTCACCGATTTTATCCCCAAAAAGTACGGCAAATATTTCATAATTACCGATGATAATGTGTCAAGCTTTTATCTTGGAAAGATAAAAGCCGCTATTATGAGCTGCCCCGAAAGTATTATATTCCCGCACGGCGAAGCTTCAAAGACGCTTTCGACTGTATCAAGCTTTTATGAAAAACTCTCCGAAGCAAAAATCGGTCGTAACGATTGTATCATAGCTCTGGGCGGCGGCGTGACAGGGGATATGGCGGGATTTGCCGCCGCAACCTACCTTCGCGGTATTGACTTTATTCAGATTCCGACCTCGCTTTTGGCACAGGTTGATTCATCTGTCGGCGGCAAAACGGGTGTTGACCTTCCGACGGGCAAAAACCTTGTCGGTGCTTTCCATCAGCCAAAAGCTGTGATAGTTGACATTGACACCCTCGACACGCTACCTTCCGACTACTTCAAAGACGGTTTAGGCGAAGTTTTAAAGTACGGTATGATTCGTTCGCCCGAGATCTTAACTCTTTTGCATGAACATGACACAGACAGCATAAAAACTGTGATAGAAGAGATTGTTTATCTTTGTATCGACATCAAGCGGCAGATTGTTGAAAATGACGAGTTTGAAAAGGGTGAAAGGAAGCTCTTGAACTTTGGGCATACCTTCGGGCACGCCATAGAAAAGCTTGAAAACTTTGAAGGTATATCTCACGGGCTTGCCGTTGTCGCCGGAATGAAAAAGATTTCAGAACTTTTATCTTCTGACCGAAGCGTTATTGATACTATAAATGAAATTTCCGAAAGATACGGTCTTGACCGTGCTGTGAATTTCAGCAATGCACAGCTTCTTGAAGCGGCTATGACAGATAAGAAACGCTCCGGGGACAGTATAGACCTTGTTATATGTGAAAAACCGGGTGAAAGCACGGTTGTCAATATAAGTCTTGATAGATTAAGGAATCTTTGTGAATGAACGGCTGCCCTTTTTAAGGGATAAGGTTTCAAAGCTCACCACCGCACCCGGCGTATATCGAATGCGGGATAAAAACCTCAAGATAATATACATCGGCAAGGCGAAGAATCTCCATAACAGAGTTATAAGCTATTTTCGCGACACCGACCACACACCTAAAGTCGCGAAGATGGTTTCTCTTGTTTACGATTTTGATTTTATCGTCACAAAGACAGAATATGAAGCTTTAGTCCTTGAGTGCTCGCTCATTAAGCAGGAGATGCCCAAATATAACATCAAGCTTAAGGATGTTCGCGGCTATTCATATATTCGTATTTCCGATGAGACTTATCCTCGTTTCACAGCCGAAATGAACGAGCAAAAACCGGGCGAATATTTCGGTCCGTACATGAACTATACTATTGCACATCAAACGACAGACGAAGTTAATCGCGTTTTCATGCTCCCGACCTGCACCCGTCGGTTCCCCGAAGAGTTCGGCAAAGCTCGCCCCTGCCTTAATATGCACATTAACCTTTGCATAGGCGTTTGCACAGGAAAGATAACGAAAAAAAACTATCTTGAAGCGATTGAATCGGCAAAGGTTTATATAAAAAACGGTTCCGAAAACAGTATTGAAACTCTTACCGCACAGATGAACACCGCGGCTGAAAATTTAGATTTTGAACGTGCGGCAGTCCTACGCAACCGCATTAACGCTGTCAAAAAGGCGGCAGAACGTCAGTTTATCATCGACGACGATATGCTCGACACCGACGTGATTGCCATGAGTGCGAACGGAAATGAAATCTGTGCGGCGGTGCTTAGCTATCGCGACGGCAGACTTCGCGATCGCGGCGAGTATTTTTTAGGTGAAGCTGAATCCGTATCGGATATGTACGAAGATTTTTTATTACAATACTATACCGACATGATTGATGATAACGGCGAAACAGTCCCGCGTGAGATACCGAGGGAGATTATCACAGCAGAAGATATTGAAAATGCTGAAATTATAGAACAGCTTCTCCGCGAACGTGCAGGTCATGCTGTTGACCTTTCAAACCGCAAACGCGGCAGGGGCGCAAAGCTCATAGCCCTTGCCAAAGCGAACGCCTCCGACTCGCTTGCGTTAAGGTTAGGGCGAACGGGCAAGGAGATAACCGCCCTTGAGGAGCTTCAAAAGCTTTTAGGGCTTGATACTCCTATCTCGATAATCGAAAGCTACGACATATCAAACACCGGCAGTCAAACGATGGTAGCCGGAATGGTCGTCTTTGAAAACGGACGTCCGGATAAAAAGCATTATAAGAAATTTTCAATAAAGACACAATCAATACAAAACGACTATGCGAGCATGGCAGAGGTTATAGAGCGACGGTTCAGACACTACCTCGACCCAAGCGAAACTGACGAGGGTTTCAAACGCCTGCCCGATTTGATCCTCCTTGACGGCGGAACAGGGCAGGTTCATGCAGTAGAGCCGATACTTTCAGACTTGGGGCTTGATATACCGCTGTTTGGTATGGTTAAGGACAGCAAACACCGCACCAGAGCCATCGCGACAGGAGGCGGCGAGATTGCATTTCCTTTGAAGAATCCTGCATTTTTCCTTGTAACGCAGATTCAAGATGAGGTGCACCGCTTTTCGATAACCTATCAGAGAAAAAAGCATAAAAACGAAAGCTTGCAGATAGGGCTTACCGCCATTAAGGGCATCGGAAAAAAGAAAGCCGAAAAGCTTTTTAATGCGGCGAAGTCAAAAGAGGAATTAAAAAACCTATCCGAAGCGGATTTAATGAAGCTTTTAGGTGTTAATGAAGAAATCGCAAAAGCGGTTTTTGAATATATAAAACAGTTGTGAAAATAGAGGTGCTAAAATGGATTATAAAAGCTATGAATCCCCGTTCTGTACGAGATATGCAAGTAAGGAGATGCAGTATATTTTTTCAGCCGACAAAAAGTTCGGAACATGGCGAAAACTTTGGGTTGCACTTGCCAGAGCAGAGCATAAACTCGGTCTGCCTGTTTCTGCTGAGCAGGTTGCAGAGCTTGAAGCGAATGTCGATAACATAGACTATGAAGTCGCGGCAAAGCGTGAAAAAGAGGTTCGCCATGATGTCATGGCACACGTTTATGCCTACGGTCAGGTGTGTCCGAATGCGGCAGGGATTATCCACCTCGGTGCGACATCCTGTTATGTCGGCGATAATACCGATATTATCGTTATGAGAGACGGCTTGAATCTGATTCACCGCAAGCTTATCAACGTTATGAGCAAGCTTTCCGAATTTGCACTCAAAAACGCAGACCTGCCCTGTCTGGCATATACCCACCTTCAGCCTGCACAGCTTACAACAGTCGGTAAGCGTGCATCATTATGGCTTTCCGAGCTTTATTCCGACTATGAAGAGCTTGAATTTCGCATAAATTCCCTCGCACTCTTAGGCTCAAAGGGTACGACAGGAACACAGGCTTCGTTTATGGAACTCTTTGACGGCGATGAAGCGAAGATAAAGGAGCTTGAACGTCAGATCGCAGGCGAAATGGGATTTGAAAAGGTTACAGCAGTTTCGGGTCAGACCTATTCTCGTAAGGTCGACTATAACGTTCTTTCAACCCTTTCGGGGATAGCACAGTCTGCCATGAAATTCGCGAACGATCTTCGCATACTCCAAAATTTCAAGGAGATGGAAGAGCCTTTTGAGTCGCACCAGATCGGCTCGTCTGCAATGCCCTATAAGCGTAACCCAATGCGTTCCGAGCGTATCTGTGCACTTGCAAGATATGTCTGTGTTGATGTATTAAACCCTGCTTTCACGGCGGGTACACAATGGTTTGAACGTACCCTTGATGATTCCGCAAACAAGCGAATTGCTGTTGCCGAAGGCTTTTTGGGCATCGATGCGATACTTAACATAATGCTTAACGTCACAAGCGGTCTTGTTGTATATCCAAAAGTTATCAGAAAACGCGTCATGGCGGAGCTGCCGTTTATGGCTTCTGAAAACATCATGATGGATGCTGTTAAAAAGGGCGGAGACAGGCAGGCTCTGCACGAACGTATCAGAGAGCACGCCATGGCGGCAGGGAAGCGTGTTAAGGAGGAAGGTCTTGATAACGACCTTATAGAGCGTATTGCTTCCGACCCGATGTTCGGGATAACCGAAGAAGACATTAAGAATATCCTAAAACCTGAACTTTATACAGGGCGTTCCGGCACACAAACACGTGAATTTGTAGCGGAATACATTAAGCCTGTTTTAGATGCAAATGCCGATATATTGGGCGACACAGCGGAATTAACAGTTTAAATCACAACGCAGAGTGGAGACTTTCCATGAGGAAAATATTAATAAAGATAACATTAACCGCTCTTTTCATTGCAATAGGGCTTGTATTACCGTTTTTAACAGGACAGATTCCCGATATCGGTTCAGCAATGCTCCCTATGCACATCCCGGCACTTCTTTGCGGTATATTTGTCGGACCTTGGTATGGGCTTGTCTGCGGTATAATAATGCCGCTTCTTCGCAGCAGCATTTTCGGTATGCCGCCGCTGTTCCCGACCGCTTTCGCTATGGCTTTTGAGCTCGGAGCGTACGGACTGATTATCGGCTTGATGCAAAAGATTTTCAAGAAAAACATTCTCGGGCTTTATGCTTCGCTTATTATCGCAATGATAGGCGGCAGGATTGTCTGGGGTATTGTCATGGCGGCAATCCTCGGAATTAACGGCGATTCTTTGACATTTAACTACTTCTTATACGGCACAGTGATAGATGCTTTACCCGGAATAATATTGCAACTCGTTTTAATCCCCGGATTTGTTGTTGCGGTCAGAACTCTGCTTCCCTCCGAACCGACAGGTGTAAATGAAATAAGGGAGCTTGCGGCAAACCAGCTGTCTCTCTATCCGAAAGCTCAAAGTATAGATATTTTAAAGGCAATATATCAAAACGAGTTCGGTGCAGGGCATATGATCTCCGACCCTGCGGTCTGTTTGAAGATGATTGAAGATGAGACTGCGGAACTTGAAAAAAAGGGAGATATCCAAAACGGGGATTATGTTGAGAATCTCGGAAACGGGCTTTCAAGGCTTCATCTTCGTGCGATTTTGCAGACAGGAATTTCTGCTCAAACTTTCGCGAAGATTTTCATGCTTACCGCTGTCAGACCGAGAGGGAATCGCGATAATTTCCTTCGCAAGGTCAGACTCCTTGAAAAACTTTGTCATGATAAAACTTTGAAATTTTCGGAAGAGTCAATCGAGGCGGCAGTTTCAATGTGGGATGCAGGCGGAGGCGGGTTGTTCCGCCATTCCGACATATTCCGCGAAAACTATCACCCTGCTTATAGGGTCGTTGAAAAGCAGTTTTGCAACTATCTTGATGTTTTCGCGAAAATCGACAGCATAAAAAAAGAAAACCCCGAAAAATCGTGCGTAGTCGCGATAGACGGGCGGTGCGGTGCAGGGAAAACCACCCTTTCCGCTATGCTCTCTTTATGCTATGACTGCGAAATAATCCCTCTGGACAGCTTCTTTCCGAGGGAACAAACCGATGGTATCAATATTGATATTGCACGTTTTAAGTCTGAAGTTTTAGAGAAGCTCCGACTCGAAAACCCCTTTGAATATCAACCGTATAACTGCAGTTCCGGTCAGCTTGAATCGCCGGTATCTGTTGACCCCGGGAAGATTATCATAATCGAGGGTTCTTATAGCCTGTATCCTGAATTTACAGACTATTACGACTTGAAAATTTTCATGACGGTAAAACCGGACGAACAGCTAAAGCGTATCAGGCTTCGCGACCCGGAATCGGCGGAAACCTTCAAAAAACGATGGATTCCGCTTGAAGAAGAATATTTTACGAAATACGGAATTGAAGCTTCCGCCGATTTGAAATATATGAGCAATAAGATTGTAAAATAAAAGTGATGTTCTATTCCTTCGCTTGTCCTCATAAGCTTTAGAGGATAAAAACTTTTCGGAGGAATAGAAAATGAACAGGTACGAGCCCGAAGGTAAACTATTTGAAAGCCGCGAAAAT
>JAISIC010000006.1 GCA_031262225.1 Ruminococcus sp.
TGTTATAATAAAACATACGTTACACAACATATGTTATTGATAGGGGTGAATTCAGTGCCGCCTGCACAGAAATTTTCGAGAAATGACATTATTAAAACGGCGATAAATCTTTTGCGAAAAGAAGGAATCGAAGGCATTACCGCCAGAAGCTTAGGCAGTGAACTCGGTACTTCTTCGCGCCCTATATTTACAGCATTCAAAAACATGAAGGAAGTACATGACGAAACAGTTTTAGCGGTTAGAGCCATGTATAATAGTTATGTGGAAGAAGGGCTTGCCGAAGAACCTGCTTTCAAAGGCGTTGGGAAGCAGTACATCCGCTTCGCGAAAGAAGAACCGCGGTTGTTTGAACTTCTTTTTATGAAAGCGGGTGAAAAGCCTTTCACGCTCGAAAACGTTCTCCCTGCTATTGACGACAACAGCGAAAGAATTTTAGCTTCTATACAAATACCCTATGGATTATCAAAGGAGCAGTCGTACAGACTGTATCAAAACACGTGGATATTCACGCACGGTATAGCTTGCCTTTACGCCACGGGAGTCTGTACATTAAGCGAGGATGAGGTGAGTAACAGGCTTACCGAAGCTTTTACGGGGCTGCTGATAAAAATGAAAAGCGAAGGGAAAAAATGATGATTGAAATAATGAATGCAACAAAAACTTATGGTTCAGGTGAAAATGCGACTGAAGCATTAAAAGGCGTATCGCTGACACTTAACGACGGCGGATTTACCGTGTTACTCGGTGCGTCAGGTTCGGGCAAATCTACACTTTTACATATTGCGTCCGGCTTAGAGCATCCTGACAACGGTACAGTCAAATATGACGGCGTTGACATAGCATCTATGAACGATAAACAATTGACAGCATTTCGCAAAGAAAAGATTGGATTTATCTTTCAGCAATATTACCTTTTGCCCGGTCTCAACGTAGATAAAAACGTGAAAATGGGCGCTGATTTGGCAGGTAATCGCGATTACCGCAAAACGATTGAGGACGTCGGGTTGGGAGATAAACTCTTCAAGCTTCCTTCCGAACTCAGCGGCGGAGAGCAGCAGCGTGTTTCTATCGCCAGAGCACTTTCAAAAAATCCGAAGGTGTTGTTTTTGGATGAACCTACAGGCGCTTTGGACGAAGAAACAGGACGTCAGGTTTTAGAATATATCTGTGTCTTGCAAAAAGAACTCGGCTTTGTAATGGTGATGGTTACGCATAATACAAACATTGCAGAAATGGCGGATACGGTCGTTAAAATGAACAGCGGAAAAATCGTTGAAACAATCGTTAATACAAACAAAAAATCTGCTTACGAGATTGGATGGTGAGCATATGATTATCCGTATGAAAGATGCCGTAAAATTACTCGGTGTTCTTATCATGTGTGCTTGTGCCGTAATGATTTGCACCTTGTTTCTCAATTACAATATAGATTTGGAGCGAATCGGCGGTCAAATTACAGACCCGCAAATGAAAATTTTTTATGATATGATGGTATCGTCCGGTAACATGGTATGCGCTGTAACCGGCGGTGCACTTGGGCTGACAACCATCATAATGCTACTATTTTATGTGAAGCATTATATCGACGTACATAAACCCGAACTTGGTATCTTGAAAGCGCTCGGATACTCAAATTTTGAAATTGCCCGGAATTTTTGGGTGTTTGGACTAAGCGTTTTGACGGGAACTGCTATCGGTTACGGTCTTGCCTTTGTGTTTATGCCTATGTTTTATCGTCAGCAGAAAAACAGTGGTCTTCTTCCCGATGTGGTAATTCACTTTAATCCGTCACTAATCTTATTTTTAGTAATACTGCCTGCGATTTTATTTTCTTTGATGGCAATGCTTTATAGTTATCGGAAGCTTAGACGACCGCCGCTCGAGCTTATCAGAGGAAAAAGTAAAATAAAAATCCGCAAAACAAAGCCTACAGTTCAAACTAAACAAAACCTTCCTTTTTTACAGGAATTAAAGCGCAACATCTTAAGAAGCCGCTTTTCATTAGTGTTCTTTATTTGGTTTGCATCCTTTTGCTATGCCGCAACAGTTATCATGTCATTTAGCATCTCAGAGGTAGGGGGAAATGATATGATGGCTGTTATGATGGCAGGAATCGGTGTCGTTTTAGCGATTACTACATTGTTTTTAGCAGTGACGACGGTCATAAAAGGCAACGCGAAAACAATTGCCATGCTTAGAGTGTTCGGTTACTCCGAGCGCGAATGTGCCGGGGCAATTCTTAACGGTTATCGCCCTGTAAGCTATTTTGGTTTTGCTCTCGGAACGCTGTATCAACACGGTTTGATGAAAATGATGATGGCTGTGTTTTATAGTAACAGCGATTTGGGACTGCCGGAGTATAACTTTAACGTGCGTGCGTTCTTCATTGCGCTTGTGAGTTTTGTGGTTATGTATGAATTGTTCATGTTCGTATATTCCAAAAAAATAAAACAAATTCCGCTTAAAGAGGTTATGATGGAGGAATAGAGGTTACTATGAAACGCAACACCATTCTCGTCCACGGCTTGGAGCAAAGCGCGACAAGCTGGAGCAAATCTATGTCACATTTTCCGGTCAAAGAAAAACTTCATTGCCCGGATTTATTCAGTTTATCCTCTGCGGATAGCTTCACTTATAAGGATTTGTATAATGGCTTTGCAGAGTATTGCAATTCATTCGGTGAACCGATAAACCTTTGCGGATTGTCGCTCGGTGCTATATTGGCTCTGAACTTTGCATTTGATTATCCTGATAATGTATCGGCGCTTGTTCTGATTGCAGCAAGATATAAAATGCCGAAAACGCTCTTATCAGTTCAAAGTGTTATTTTAAATTT
>JAISIC010000021.1 GCA_031262225.1 Ruminococcus sp.
CTCGGATACCTTCAAAAGAAGGATATTAACCGCTACAGAGCGATCATTGAGAAATTAGGTATCAGAAAATAATGTTTGAAAATTTTAGGAAGTTTACTACGACATTTGCGGGTCGCGAACTGACGGTTGAGACAGGGAAAACCTGTGAACTCTCGAATGGTTCGTGCTGGGTTCGCTATGGGGACACCGTGGTGATGGGAAACGTCACCATGAGTGCAAAGCCCCGTGACGGCATTGATTTCTTCCCGCTCTCTGTTGATTTTGAAGAACGTCTCTACTCGGTAGGAAAAATCCCCGGATCGTTTATGAAACGCGAAGGGAAGCCCTCCGAAAAGTCGATTTTAACATCACGTGTTGTTGACCGCCCGATTCGTCCGCTCTTCCCGAAGGATATGCGTAACGACGTCTCGGTAGTCATGACCGTTATGTCGGTTGACCCTGACAACTCCCCTGAAATCACCGGCATGATCGCCGCTTCCATCGCCATCTCTATATCGGACATTCCTTGGAACGGTCCTATAGGCGGCGTTTCGGTGGGGCTTGTTGACGGTGAGCTTATCCTCAACCCCAACCTTGAACAGCGTGCTAAGAATGACCTTAACCTCACCCTTGCGGCTTCCGCCGATAAGGTTGTTATGATTGAAGCGGGTGCAAACGAAGTGCCCGACGACGTTATGCTCGATGCTATACAGCTTGGGCACGACGAAATTAAGAAAATTGTCGCTTTCATAAATGATATTCAAGCTGAAATCGGCAAGCCGAAGATTGTGTTCCAGTCGATGGAAGTTGATCACGATATGTTCGACAAGATTGAATCTCTTGCTGCCAGTAAGGTTAAGCTTGCTCTTGACACCGACGACAAGAATGTCCGCGAAGCACGTCTCCAGCCGATTAAAGATGAAATCCATGCGGCGTTTGACGAAGAATACCCGGACAAGCTTTCGATGATTGACGAATGTATATACAAGCTTCAAAAGAAGATTGTAAGAAACTGGCTTTATGAAGGTAAACGTGTTGACGGACGCGGCATAGACGAACTTCGCCCTCTTGCGGCTGAAGTCGGAGTGCTTCCCCGCGTTCACGGCTCCGGTATATTCACCAGAGGTCAGACACAGGTCCTCACCGTTGCGACCCTCGGTCCCGTTTCCGACAGGCAAAAACTTGACGGAATCGATGAAGAGGAGTTCAAACGGTATATACATCACTACAACTTCCCCTCATACTCTGTGGGTGAAACAAAGCCTTCAAGAGGTCCGGGCAGACGTGAAATCGGTCACGGTGCACTTGCTGAACGTGCTTTGGAGCCTGTTATCCCGCCTGTTGAGGAATTCCCTTACGCTATCCGCCTTGTTTCGGAGATTTTATCTTCAAACGGTTCGACATCGCAGGGTTCAATCTGCGGCTCGACCCTTGCTCTGATGGATGCCGGTGTTCCCATTAAGGCACCTGTTGCCGGAATATCCTGCGGACTTATCACCAAGGAAGACGGCAGCTACGCGACGATGGTTGATATTCAAGGGCTTGAAGATTTCTTCGGCGACATGGATTTCAAGGTAGGCGGAACTAAAAAGGGTATTACCGCAATTCAAGTTGACATCAAGGTTGACGGACTCACCATGGATATCATCAAGGAAGCTTTTGAAAAGACACACAAAGCCCGCGACTACATCCTTGATGAAATCATGCTCAAGGCTATTCCGGAGCCGCGTCCCGAAGTGGGTAAATATGCTCCTAAGATGATGCAGATTAAGATTCACCCCGATAAGATTCGTGAAGTTATCGGTTCAGGCGGCAAGGTTATCCAGAAGATCACCGCCGACTGCAACGTTAAAATCGACATTGAGGATGACGGTTCTGTATTTGTTTCGGGCATTGACGCCGACAACTGCAAGAAGGCAATCAGAATTATTAACACTATCGTGAACGACCCCGAAGTGGGAGCTGTTTATGTAGGTAAAGTGGTAAGGCTGATGAACTTCGGTGCATTCGTTGAAATCGCACCGGGCAAAGACGGACTTGTACACATTTCAAAGCTTGACAATAAGCGTGTTGAAAAGGTTGAAGATGTTGTCAATATCGGCGACGTTATCCCTGTCAAGGTTATGGAAATTGACCAACAGGGCAGAATCAATCTGTCGCTCAAGGATGCTTTGAACGAAATTGAAGCGAAGAAGGCTCAATAACTCGTAATATAAGGGCAGAATCCTTTCGGGTTCTGCTTTTTTATGGTAATCTCGTATTTAACTATTATAAAAAAGGAAAACTATGCTGTTTAATGAAATCACATGGGGCGAGGAGTCGTCCCAAACACTCCCCGAAAATATACTTAAGGCAGTTGAAGCTCTGGGTTACACAGAGATGACGGAGATTCAAGAGCGGACAATACCGCTTATCTTAGAGGGCAGCGACGTTATCGGGCGTTCCCACACCGGAACGGGCAAGACCGCCGCTTTCGGGATCCCGACCATCATGCAGATTGACGAGGATATTCGCGGCGTTCAGGTGCTTGTCCTCTGTCCCACACGCGAACTTGCAATGCAGGCGGCGGACGAGATAAGGAAATTTGCGAAGTTCATGACATATATCCACCCTGTCGCAATCTTCGGCGGTGCGGATATTCAAAAGCAGATCTGGAATCTGCGTCGGGGTGCAAATATCGTCATAGGCACGCCCGGGCGGGTTATTGACCATCTTGAACGCGGAACTTTGAAGCTTGATGCGATAAAGACGGTTGTGCTTGATGAGGCAGACGAGATGCTCAATATGGGCTTTCGCGAGGATATCGAAAAGATTCTTGCCGATGCTCCCGAAGAGCGGCAGACTATCCTTTTTTCGGCGACAATGCCCAAGCCGATACTTGATATAACAAAACGTTGCCAGACAAATCCCGTTCTTGTCGGGGTTGAGCAGAAATCCCGCACCGTTGACAGCGTGAGCCAATACTACGTGGAAGTGCCTATAGGACACAAGGACGATGCGTTAAGAATGCTTCTTCTCTCCCTTGAGCCGAAACTCTCAATTATCTTTTGCAATACCAAAATCAAGGTAAGCGAACTGACAGACCTGCTTGTGAGCTATGGGCTCAAAGCGGCGGGACTTCATGGAGACATGAAGCAGGCAAATCGCACACAGGTTATAAATTCCTTCAAATCGGGCAAACTTAACATATTGATTGCCACCGACGTTGCGGCTCGCGGTATTGACGTTGATGATGTGGACATGGTTTTCAACTATGATATCCCACAGGACAATGAATACTATATCCACCGCATAGGCAGAACGGGACGTGCAGGGAAGACAGGTGTTTCTTACACCCTTATATCGGGGCGTAAACAATATTATGAGCTTCGCGATATTATCTCCTTTATAAAGGCAGAGATAGTCAAGAAGCCGCTCCCGACACGCGAAGATATAATCGAAAACAAGTTCAAACACCTTTTAGAACGTATTACCGATGTTGTTGAGACTGCAAGATATCAAAAATACAACGATTATATTTCAAAGATCATTGATTCTTCGGAACTGACCATCGATGAAATCGCACGTGCACTTCTGGGCATGAGGATTTCCAAAGAACTTAAAAATATCCCCGAAAACCTTGCGACGATTTCGTTTGATGAACGCAAACGCAGCCCGAATAGAGATTACGGCAGCCGCGATTACGGCACTCGCGAATACGGCAGAGGGAGAGCTTTTGAAAGAAACGACCGAAACGACAGAAACAGAAGCTTTGACCGTTCCGACAGAGGCGGCCGAAGGAGTTTTGATCATTCTGTTCGTTCTAATATGTCCAAGGTTGAAATTTCTCTGGGGAAAGACAACCGCATTGAGCCGCGTTTTGTGCTCGGTGCTCTGACCGATGCAACAGGGCTTCCCGGAAGATCGTTCGGCAAGATTGATATCAAAGGAAACTATACCACCGTTGAGGTGAACGCTCATGACAGAGAGCACGTCATATCTTCAATGACAGGAAAATCTATCGCAGGTCAGAAGATTAAGATAAAACCCTTTAAAAACTCTTGACAAACGGGCGTTTTTGCATTACAATTAAGATTAGGTTAAAAAAAAGGAATAACATAATCCGAAATTTCGGAGGTTTAAGGTGAAAAGATTTACAAAAATAACAGCAGCTGTAACCGCGGCAGTGTTGGCATTGTCGATGACAGCTTGCGGTGCGGATACAACCACATTCGGGACTATAAACGGCGTTACAATTCCGGTTGGTATCTATATTAACTTCCAATACATGGCATATAACGAAGCTGTGTCTCTTGTTGCCCAAGAAGAGGCTGCCGCAGCGGTCTCGTCAGCCGCACCGATTGTTCCCGATGGTTCTGCCGATGTTGCAAGCGTGACTTTACCGTTTATACAAAAGACTGTTGAAGGTAAGAATGTCCGCGACTGGATAACCGATACGGCGATTGAAGATGTTCGCGAATTTGCGATTATCGACCAAAAGTTCTCTGAACTCGGTCTCGGTTATGGCGACGGCGAACGCGAGTCGGTGATCAACTATATCGATCAAAACTGGGAATATTTCTCGGCAGAGCTTGATGAGCTCGGGATTAGCAGAGAGTCTTATGAACAGGTGCTCCTTAACAGCATGAAGCGTCAGGAAGTCTTTCTTCACTACTACGGCAAGGGCGGCGAACGTGAAGTGCCTGACGACGTTATAAAGGAATATCTTCTTGAAAATAACGCACGCATTGACTATATTCCGATGGAACTCAAAGACGGAGAGGGCAACCTTTTGAAATCGGAGGGTAAAGCGGAACGTATGGCGATGGCAGAGGATTATATCGCACGTTCCCAAAACGGCGAGGATTTTGCTTCGCTTCTTGCAGAATATAACGACTATTATGATACCCTCATAGCAGAGGCAACACCGGCTGATCCTGCCGCTGAAAATGCCGAAACTGCTGAAACTCCCGATACCGACGAGCTTGACCCGAATGCAGAGGCACAGGTTATCACTAACGACACGACCATTACCAAAGACAGTGCTTTTCCTGCCGCTTCGGTGGTTACAAGGGCTTTTGAGGAGCAGTCTGCCTATCCCGGACAGGAACGTTATTTCATTGTCGAAGACCCGGCAGGCGAGTACTACTATGTAGTGAAGCTCTTTGACCTTTTAGCCGATACAGCCGATTTTGAAAATAATCGCGAAACGGTTATAAGCACCATTTATTCCGAAGAGTTTGACGAGCTTGTTCGCTCATGGCTTCCTGCACAGGAGGTTGTGCTCAATGACAAGTCTATTGCAAGATATAAAGTGGAAAAATATGAGGAAATGTACGGCTGATTTTTCCAAAAAGCTTGACATTCAGGGTTAAATATGTTACAATTTAATTAAAATAAACGAATCGGAGGAATAATGGAAACAAGTCAACTTCAAATTTTGTGTGCAATGATTCTTTATCTTGCGGTTATTGTCGGAATAGGCGTTGTGTATGCCAAACGTGCAAACGAAAACTCCGAATACTACTTTTTAGGCGGACGTACGCTCGGTCCTTGGGTTACTGCCTTCTCTGCGGAAGCTTCCGATATGTCCGGCTGGCTCCTTATGGGTCTGCCCGGCGTCGCATATTGGTTTGGGCTTGCAGATGCAGCATGGACAGCAATTGGGCTGTTTATCGGTACATATATCAACTGGCTTATCGTTTCAAAACGCCTTCGCCGCTACAGCATCAAGGCGAACGCAATCACAATCCCCGATTTTTTCAGCAATCGTTTCAAGGAAAAGAACCCCGTCATCCTCACCGTTTCGGCACTCTTTATCCTTATATTCTTTGCCGTGTACTGCTCAAGCTGTCTTGTAACCTGCGGCAAACTTTTCTCGACACTTTTCGGAACTTCATATGTCAGTATGATGATTGTCGGTGCGGCGGTAGTTATGATCTACACAATGCTCGGCGGATTCTTGGCTGAGAGTGTTTCCGACTTCATTCAGGCAATCGTTATGATCGTCGCTCTTGCTGCGGTATTCATCGTCGGCGTGGTTTCTGCGGGCGGTGTTGACGTTATCATCGAAAATGCGAAGTCTATCCCCGGATTCCTTGATTTCTTCGGTCTTGCTTCCCCGACAGTAGTTGACGGAGTACAGATTGTTGAAAACGGCAAGCCTCTTTTCGGCGAAGCGACAAACTACGGATTCCTCACCATTATCTCCACAATGTCATGGGGGCTTGGATACTTCGGTATGCCGCAGGTTCTCCTTCGATTCATGGGTATCCGCAAGGAAAAGGAGCTTAAAACAAGCCGCCGTATCGCGGTTATCTGGTGCGGTATCTCCCTCTTTGTCGCAGTTTTCTTAGGTATCATGGGCAGATATCTCTTCCCCGTTACTCACCTTACATCCTCTTCGGCGGAAAATATCTTCATCACCCTTTCGCAAAACCTTCTCCCTCCGTTCGTTGCGGGTCTTGTTATGGCGGGAATCCTTGCCGCTACCATGAGTTCTTCCGACTCTTATATGCTCATTGCGGCGTCGGCTTTCTCCAAAAACATATACGAACGCGTTATCAACAAAAAGGCTTCGGACAAAAACGTTATGTGGATATCTCGCATAACCATCATCGTTATCTGCATTATCGCGGTTATTATCGCATGGGATGAAAACAGCATCATCTTCAAACTCGTTTCCTTCGCATGGGCAGGTTTCGGTGCGACATTCGGTCCGATAATGCTCTTCTCACTCTTCTGGAAACGCACGACACGCACCGCCGCTCTTGCAGGAATGATTTCGGGCGGAGCAATGGTGTTCATCTGGAACCTTGCAATAAAGCCTTTGGGCGGAATGTTCGGCATATACGAACTTTTCCCGGCGTTCATCCTCTCCTGTCTCGTTATTGTGATAGTATCGAAGATAACCGAAAAGCCATCGGCAGAGGTCGAAGCAGAGTTTGACGAAGTTCGTGCAATGAAAGCAGAATAACACAAATTAAAAACAGCAGGTTTTCCAATCTGCTGTTTTAGTTTCAGTTAAAATGTGTAGTTTTCAAAGTATTCTTCATATGAGCCGAAATCGCTGTAGTAGTCGTCGGGCAAGCCTTCAAAAGAACTTAGCAACTCAACAAAGAATAATGTGCTGACTGCAATTCCGACTATCGTCAATACAATTGCGAGCGAGTTTAGGATAATACCGGCTGTTGAAACGCCCTTTGAAACGGGGTATTTTTTAGTTTTGTATACTATACCGAGTATAAGTCCGACGATCGGCATGATAATCAGCGGAAGCGGGAATATCAAGACAAGGAGCAAAAGCACCATGGAGACTATCCCCAAAACGAGGGAAGCGGTTGCCGTGCCGGTGGGGTAGTAACTGTATTGAGGCGGCGGATTAGTATATTCAACCTGCGGTGCCGGAGCCTGCGGCGGTTGTTGCTGCACAACATACGGGGATGGCGGCGGTTGGGGAGTATACTGTGAAGGTGCCGGCGGAGTTTGAGGAATATATTGTTGCGGTGCCGGCTGCGGGGTATATCCGTTCGGCGTTTGATAGGTCGGTTGCTCGGTGTTAATGGTATATTTTTTCGGTTCTTCGTATGTAACAGGCGGTGTCACATAATCAATCGGGGGAGCGGAAACGGTCGGATCGGGGAAAGCGTTCTCCGGTTCGGGTGTCATAAGAGTTTCCGGTTCGGGCTCTGAAATCGGCTCCGGTGTCATAAGAGTTTCGGGCTCTGTCACCGGCTCGGGCGTGGTCAAAGCTTCGGGCTCTGAATTTACATTTTGATTCTCTATATCCATAATTTCCTCCAAAGAAAATTTGCGTAATCAATATTCTTTACTATATTATATCAAAATCAGAATTAAAATACAAGTCTTTTTGTGTAAAATAGTAAAATATTTCTCGAAATTTTATAAAAACACTTGATTTGTTCTTTAATTTAATGTATAATGGTAGAAGCAACTTTATGTAATACGGAGGATTCATCAAACAAATTGAAAAAAATCCTGTTAATTCTTATTAATATATGTATTGTTGCCTGTCTTATTTTAGCTGTCGTTGCAATAGTGAAAAATTCTGATTCAAAGCCTCTGCCCGAGGCTTCACCGCCGCCCTTTATTCCCGAAACGGAGATAACGACAACAACTGTAATGCCCGAAGCCACGACTGCCGTTACAACACCGGCAACGGTTTTATCTTCCGATGAATCCGTTTCAAGCGAATCTGTATCGGAAACAGCCGCGGCGGTTTTGTTAAGCGATTACGATAAAAATTTTTACAACAACTACCTTTTCATCGGCGATTCGATCTCAACAGGGCTATACGGTTATAACTATCTTAATGCGGCGAATGTGTTCGCTGAGATCGGTTTCACCCCCGAAAATATCCGCACAGGCGATGTCAACGGAACTACCATTTATCAAAAATTGGCGGTTGCCAAACCCGATAAGGTCTGCATTATGCTCGGCACCAACGGGCTTTCCTACGTAAGTGTTGAGACGATGATAAGCCACTATACCCTTTTTATAGATGAAATCCGCGATATAACACCCGATTGCGAGATCATCCTTTTCACCATACCGCCGGTGACAAAAGAACACGAGGACACAAAGCCTGAAAATCTGTCCCTTATAACCTCTTTCAACGAGGCGGTCATAGCCCTTGCCGAAGAAAAGGAAGCCGAAGTTTTTGACGTATACTCACTTCTTGCGGACGAAAACGGATATACTAAATCCGAATATGCCGAAGCCGACGGGCTTCACCTTAAGGGAGCGGCATATACTCTGATTTTATCGGAGCTTCAAGTTAAGGAAGAGGAAACGGAGTGAAAAATATCAAAAAAATCATTATTGCTGCCTTGTTGATATTATCGTTATTTACAGCTTGCGGGAGCAAAGAGGAGGCGACTGTCGTTAATCCCGACGATATCACAGCCGCCGTTATGAGTGCAATTGAATTTCCGTCGCCTGTTAAAAAAGATGCGGAATCAATCGGTGTTTATTACACAACGCTTGACACTAACTCGGTTGAAAGAATGTCCGTTTATGTCTGCGGTTCGGGAGCATATCCCGACGAAATCGCGGTTTTTGAATTTACAGACAGTGATACTGCTGATGCAGGATATGAAGCAGTCACCAAAAGATACGACGACCTTGTCGCGACATTCACCGACTACACCCCCGAAGAGATGTATAAGCTTGAATCACCCGTTATGAGCATATACGGCAGCTATGTTATCTTTATCGACTGTTCCGACAATGAAAAGGCAGATGAAATTATCCGAACTTATTATAAACAATAAGCTTTTAAATAAAGGCGATAGGAGAGCGAACATATGGCAAGCGAATTTATTAACAAACTGACTGAAGCGGGCGTCGACGTCGCGTCTGCACTTTCAAGGATGCTTAACAAAGAGGAAATGTATAAAAAATTCCTCCGAAAATTTCGTGATGACACCAACATATTTTCATTGAGAGATGTTATTGACGGAAATGATAGCTTTTCAGCAGAAAACTGCGAACAGGTTTTTCACTATGCACATACCGTTAAGGGCGTTGCAGGTAATCTCGGACTGACAAAAATCTACAACGAATCATCATATATCTGCGAGCTTACCCGAGACGGCATTGCCGATGCTTCCGATATCAGAAAACATATGGCGGTACTTATGGAAGATTATAACAGCCTTATTGCGGTGCTTGACACCATACTTTAAAACATAACCGGGGGTGAGAGAGTGTCCAAAAGCAATAACAACAAAGAAGAGTTTATACAGATTTATAAAGAGAATATCACCCGCGAAGGTGCGGATACTCTGCTTGAATATCTTCTTTCATCTCAGAGCGACTTTTTCAAAGCCCCTGCTTCCACCCGTTATCACGGGGCATATGAGGGCGGGCTCTGTGAACACAGCCTCAACGTTTATCACTGTCTTTGCGACTACCTTACACGTGAACGTACAAAAAAGGTGTACGGCATGAATTACTCCGGTGAATCGGTAGCCTTAACGGCACTTTTACACGATATATGCAAGCTCAACTTCTATAAAAAAGAACGCCGCAACCGTAAAAATGATTACGGGCAATGGGAAGAATACGACTACTACAGTGTCGAAGATAAGCTGCCGTATGGGCACGGTGAAAAATCGGTCTATATCGTTTCGGGTTTCATGAAACTTTCAAGGCCGGAAAGCTTCGCTATACGTTACCATATGGGGTTTTCGGGAACCGAAGATAAAAACAGCATCGGTGCGGCTTTTGAAATGTATCCGCTTGCACTTGCCCTTTCTGTCGCCGATATGGAGGCTTCATACTACCTTGAAGGCAGCAAACAGCAATAACTTTTACATAACAGTATAAAACAGAAAAAAATGGGTAATCCTCTCCGTAACATCGTTATTGGAGGGGATTTATTATGAAACGACAGTCAAAACGAATACTTATTATTGAAGCGGCGGCGATTTTAGGGCTTATAATAACAATTGTTATAAACAGTATCACAACATTTGCGGCAGAGGTAGAAACTATCACCGACAATGTTTTGCGGCTTCATATCTTAGCAAACTCCGATTCGGACGAAGATCAAGCCCTCAAACTGCTTGTCAGGGATGCGATACTGACCGAAACTGCGGTTATCTTTGAAAACGCAGATGGCAAAGAAGAAGCTGTCATGGCAGCGAAGAAGGCTGTTCCCGAAATTGAGCGGATTGCTGATAGGGTAATTGCCGAACAAGGCTATGACTATGATGTATCAGTCAGTGTCACGACGATGGAGTTTGACACCCGCGTATATGGGGATATAACCATGCCGGCGGGGGAATATGAAGCGATACGGGTGACAATCGGGGAGGCGGAAGGGAAAAATTGGTGGTGCGTTATGTTCCCGCCGCTCTGTATTCCGGCGGTTGCCGCAGATGAAACGATCGAAGTCTTTAACGAAGTTTTAACGGAATCGGAAAAAGACATACTCCAAAACCCCGTAAAATATGAAGCACGTTTCTTTATTGTTGACCTTATAAATGATATAAAATCAGAATAACCGACTATGACAGCATCTCGAATATAAACGAGATGCTGCCTTTTTTCAGCTTTTTTCCTTATTTTTTTGCTTAGCTATTGACATTTTACATTAAATCCTATATAATTTAAATAGAAAAATCCCGGCTATATAGGAGTAGAAAATGTCTAAGAAGCTTTTTACATCTGAATCGGTAACCGAAGGGCATCCCGATAAAATATGCGACCAAATTTCCGACGCGGTGCTTGATGAAATATTACGGGTTGATCCGAACGGTCGAGTTGCCTGTGAAACCTGTGTGACAACCGGCATGGTGCTTTGCATGGGCGAAATTACCACAAATGAATTTATTGATATTTCCAAAATAGCCCGTCAGGTTATTGTTGATATAGGATACGATCGTGCTAAATTCGGTTTTGACGGACACACCTGTGCGATAATTCAATCCATCGACGAACAATCCCCCGATATAGCTATGGGGGTAGACGAAGCTTTGGAGGTGAAGACAGGCGAGGACAAAGACCCGAACGAGAACGGAGCGGGCGACCAAGGCATGATGTTCGGATATGCCTGCGATGAAACTCCCGAACTTATGCCGCTTCCGATATCGCTTGCTCACAAGCTTGCCAAAAAGCTTACAGAAGTTCGTAAAAACGGGAATCTGCCCTATCTTCGCCCCGACGGAAAGACACAGGTTACCGTTGAATATGACAATGGTAAGCCCGTGAGGATCGACACCATTGTTGTTTCAAGCCAGCACGCCGACGAAGCTACCCTTGAAAGAATCAGAGCAGATATTACCGAAAAGGTGATTAATGCAGTAGTTCCCTCCGAAATGATGGTTGACACCAAGATATTCATTAACCCGACAGGGCGGTTTGTTATCGGCGGACCTCAGGGTGACAGCGGTCTCACAGGACGGAAGATTATCGTTGATACATACGGCGGATATGCACGCCACGGCGGCGGTGCCTTCTCCGGCAAAGACCCCACAAAGGTTGACAGGAGTGCCGCTTATGCTGCAAGATATGTTGCAAAAAACATTGTTGCGGCAGGGATAGCGAAAAAATGCGAAGTACAGATCGCATATGCAATCGGCGTTGCTCATCCCGTTTCGGTTATGGTTGATACCTTCGGTACGTCGGATTATGATGACGATAAAATTGCTGACGCGGTGAGTGTTGTATTCGATCTTCGACCGACTGCAATCATCGAAACCTTAAAACTTCGCAAACCCCAATACCGTCAGCTTGCCGCATACGGGCATATGGGACGGGAAGACCTTAACGTTGCCTGGGAGAAAACCGATAAAACAGATGCCTTGAAAACGGCTTTGACAAAAGGAATATAACAGTCTGTAGCTGTTATAGAGAGGACGTGTACATATGCTGGATTATAACATACTATATGAAGTGCCGGATGTTATTGATTTTTACGTGCTTTCGGTAGGTCAGAACCGTTATATTTATAAGGGTATGTCAGATGTTCACGACATTAACATTGCACGAAAGTTTACAAACATAAGCGCTGCTCATCGATATGCCCGACAATGCGGCAGAACCGACTACCGTATCATCGGCGTGAAAAACTATAACGACGAAGAACGCTCAATCCAAAAGCTGTTCTTCATAAAGCACAGGAAAAAGAGAACAGATGAAGATCTTCGTGAAGAAATTATGAACGAAGAATACAATAAGAACTGATTTTCAAAGATGAAACCTCTTTCGGTTAAAAACCGACGGAGGTTTTTGTTGAGATCGGGTATTGAGAAATAATGCACAAACATTAACCTTCTTTTTCTATTAAAATTTCACTATATTACAAAATATTTTACTTAATAAATTGTATTAAATTTGTTAATATATATATATTATAATTAAACAGTACGATTTTTACTATACCTATTTAAAAA
>JAISIC010000069.1 GCA_031262225.1 Ruminococcus sp.
TTCAATCAGTTAGTGACATAAATCCTGCTGCGGGTTTTCCCGCCAAAGGGAGGGAAAAGTAATGGCAGAAGTTGTTGTCGGCAAGGATTCGCTCGACAAGGCTCTCAAGATATTCAAGAGAAACTGCGCTCGAGACGGCATAATCTCCGAAGTGCGTAAAAGAGAGCACTACGAAAAACCTTCCGTTCGCAGGAAGAAAAAGTCCGAAGCCGCAAGAAAGCGCAAGAAATATTAATTGTAGATTGTGAAAGACGCGGATGGCAGTTGCTGTCCGCTCTTTACTTTAGTAATCGGAGGTCTCTATGTCTAAAACCTATGAAAAGCTTTTGAAAAGTCTTGAAGATATCCGCGAAAAACTCCACTTCACACCCGAAATCGCTGTAGTCTTAGGTTCGGGCTTAGGTGGGTTTGCCGGCGAAATAGAAGTAGAATCGATCCTTCCCTATTCTGAAATAGAAGGCTTCCCGACTTCGACCGCTCCCGGTCATGAAGGAAGGTTTATATTCGGAAAAATTGCCGAAAAAAAGGTTGTGGCAATGCAAGGGCGTATACATTATTATGAAGGGTATGATATAGAGGACGTCGTTTTGCCGATAAGAATTATGCGGCATCTCGGAGCCGAAAAACTCATTCTCACAAACGCTGCCGGCGGTATTAACATTACATATTCGCCCGGCGAGTTCATGCTCATTTCCGACCATATCAGCATGGTGGTTTCGCCTCTCATCGGCAAAAATCTCGATAGCATCGGAACCAGATTCCCGTCTATGCACGATATCTATGACAGAGAGCTCCGCAAAATTGTGCTCCAAACCGCCTCAGAGATAGGTATTCACCTTCGTGAAGGCGTTTATATTCAGACGACAGGTCCGCAGTATGAAACGCCTGCGGAAATAAGAATGTTTCGTACACTCGGTGCCGATGCAGTCGGTATGTCAACCGCCGTGGAGGCTATAGCAGCTGTTCATTCGGGATTCAAAGTTGTGGGCATATCATGTATATCGAACATGGCGTGCGGTGTCAGCCCGAATCCGCCTTCCGAAGAGGAAGTTTTGGAGATAGCAAAACTTTCAGGTGCGAAATTCTCAAAACTGCTCAAAGCTGTCATTAGCGTACTTTAAAAAATCATATTTATTATAGATAAAATTTTAATAAATTCACATTAAAAGTATTGACTTTTTGCAGATTTTGTTGTATATTAATATTAACAGTTAATATTAATAGTTATATATCGCAAAAAACGCAAATATTTTGTTGAAAATAACGGAAATACGGGAAATAATTATGGCAGATTGCACAAATGATTGCTCGTCTTGCAAAGAAAACTGTGATAGCAGACAAAGTCCTGAGAGTTTACTCGAAGCTCCTCATGCTAAAACCAATGTTAAGAGGATTATCGGCGTTGTGAGCGGCAAGGGCGGCGTTGGGAAGTCTTTAGTGACCGGGCTTTTGGCAGCAAGATACGCTAAAAAAGGCTATAAAGTCGCGATTATGGATGCCGATGTTACCGGTCCGTCCATACCGAAGATGTTCGGGATACAGGGCAGGGTTATAGGCAACGAAGAAGGAATCCTCCCCGCTGTTACAAAGACGGGGATTAAGATGATTTCCGTAAACCTGCTTCTTGAAAATCCTTCCGACCCTGTTATATGGCGAGGTCCTGTTATCGCGGGCGTTGTTAAGCAATTTTGGACTGACGTTATGTGGGGCGACATTGATTATATGTTTATAGATATGCCTCCCGGAACCGGCGATGTGCCGCTGACGGTGTTCCAAAGCGTGCCTGTTGACGGTCTCGTTATCGTCGCTTCCCCGCAGGATCTTGTGACAATGATAGTCGGCAAGGCTGTCACCATGGCTAAGATGATGAATGTGCCTGTGCTCGGCGTTGTCGAAAACATGAGCTATGTCAAGTGTCCGCATTGCGAAGAAAAGATTTATCTATACGGCGACAGTCACATTGATTCGTACTGCGCCGAAAACGATTTACTTCTTTTGGGAAAAGTCCCCATATCCCCCGAAATTGCAAAGGCTTGCGATGACGGAACCATAGAGGACTATTCCGGCGAAGAACTCAAAGATGTAGCGAAAACTATTGCAAAGACCCATACAGTCGATTGAAAAAGTTTTCAAACTCAGTCAGAATAATTATTTTACCAGAAAGCGGTGTATGTATTGAAGCAACAGATTGATGCCGAGATTTATTCAGAAAAGACGATAGCCACATACGAAACGAAATATCGGGACAATCCTCTATCAAAACCGCAGGATATAGTCCTTACGATTACCTCTGCACACCTGTACGGAAAAGCATTTGTCTGCGAAACGATTGCCACAATGGAGGAGGATATTTTCTACTCCAAGTTTTCGGCGAGCATTGCAGATATATCAAATATATCTATAAATACATATATAAGGGAATATCCGATATATATTTCTTTTGACAAACCTAATAAAGACAATAAAAATGCTCGTGACAGAAAAAGGATAATACTACCTTCTTTTGAATATCCCGAAAATATCGTTGCACAGATAACGGAAGCCCGTGAAAAGCTTCGTCTCAAAAACGGTAAAAAAGGCAAAAGCAAACAAATTATCGACGAAGATGAAAACTATCACGAGAATTTCAGCGAACGTTTCGGAGATTCTGTTCCTGTTCGTGATTCGGATATAAACGAAATTATTGATATATGGGATGAGACTGCCGAAAAGCCTGCAAAACAGGCTCAGATTGAAATTGACGAAGTTTCGGATACTGAAACCGAAGCTGTGAAATTCACAGAAATTGCGGAAGATGTTGATAGCATAGATTTAGAATCGGAAGTTTATGAAGATGAATTTTTAGAAGAAGTTATTGAAGAGGTTTTATCTGAGAATCTTGATGAACAGACCGAAGAAATTGAACCCGAGATAGAAAAGCCGCCTGTTGCACCTGCTCCGCCGATAGTAAAAGAAGAACCTGTAAAACCCGAAGTTAAAGCGGAAGTTAAAAAAGAGGAACCGAAAATAACAGAGACAATAAAAGAAGCTCCCGCAAAGCAAATAGAATCTGTAAAAGAACCTGAACCTGTTAAGGAACCTGTTAAGGAACCTGTTAAGGAACCCGTTAAGGAACCCGCTGCTAAGGAACCCGTTAAGGAACCCGCTGCTAAGGCATCTACACTTGAATCTTTTGAAGAATCGATGAAGAAGCTGAAAATAATGCTCGACAACGACGTGATTACGGCAGAAGAATTTGCCGAAGAAAAGCGAAAAATTCTCAAAACATTATACTAAAATAAAAAGAGCCTTAACCGGCTCTTTTATTTTAAAAAATATACTTGATTTCATAACAATTTTGGTGTATAATTATACTATCAATTCATGGAGTATATAAATGAATATAATAGTTGTCGGTTGCGGAAAGGTCGGGCAGAGTTTGATTGAAGGGCTGGGAAGTCAAGGTCACGATATATCTGTTATCAGCAGTAACAGCGACGATTTCGGCAATCTGCCGCCCGACTTTAACGGATTCACGACTTTCGGGGTGCCTTTTGACCAGGATGTTCTCAAGCGTGCCGGAATTGAGTCGTGCGATGCACTTGCGGCAATCGGCTCCGATGACAACACCAACCTGATGTGTGCTCAAATTGCCAAAGATATCTATAATGTACCCCGTGTTTATGCAAGAGTTAACGATCGCGATAAAAACGAGGAATTTCGCTCTTTCGGCGTTAATACCGTCTGCCCCACGAATTTGACTGCGGCAGCTTTGATACCGATGCTGACATCGGATATCGAAACGGTTGTCGTTTCAAACACTGTTCACGACGGAAGGCTCCTCACCATCATGACTATTGACATTGATAAGGAGCAAATCGGGCTCAGGCTTACGGAAATGAGCGGACTTTTGGAGCAAAATGAAGCTATAATCGCTGTCGAGCACGCCGATGGAACGGTTACTATGAATGCATTTTCAAACCCCGAGCTCAAAAAAGGCGACAAGCTGATTCTAACCAAAATTGCGACTTGAATATTAAATTATACTAATAGTATAAGTAGGCTGAAAAATGAAAGTAACTATTGTCGGCGGCGGAAAAGTCGGGTATTACCTTATCAGAACGCTGCTTGAGCATAAGCATCAACCGACTGTAATTGAGGTTGACAAAGGCGTCTGCGAGAGGCTCGCGAATGAACTTGAAATACCGGTTGTCTGCGGAGATGCGACGAGGATTGATACGCTCGAATCCGCTGCTGTAGAACATTCAAGTGCGTTTATAAGCGTGACAGGTTACGATCAGGTCAATCTTATCGCTTGCCAGCTTGCACGGAATAAATTCGGAATTAAAAAGACTATTGCCAAATCAAATAATCCTAAAAATGTCGAAATTATGAAACGGCTCGGGATAGATAACGTCATAAATTCGACCGACAGCATTGCAATGATGATCGAGCGTGAAGTTGATATTTCCAAGATTAAACAGCTCTTGACCCTCAATCACGGCGAAGTTTCAATCTCGCAGATTGATCTGCCCGAAGACTACGCTTGGGACGGGAAGCTTTTAAAGGATATTAAGAGCAACATTCTCTTTAATATAGTATCAATCACCCGCGGTGAAACTTTGATGATACCGCGAGGCGAAACAGAGCTTCACAGCGGCGACAAGCTTCTTGTAATTTCCGAATCCGACTCGGTTAAGTCGCTGAAGAATATTTTGAAGATTAAAAACCCTTGAGTTAATTTTGGGATGTTGGGATGTATAGGTGTCGATATGGAAAACCAAAATGCAGAGAAAATCTCACCGGCAAGGATTTTAGCAGAGAAAAAAAAGAGCGAACGTCTTAAAAAGGGCACAGATAAGAATAAAAGCTCCGATAAAATCAGCAAAAAAAGTCCTGTTAATAATCAGAGTTTAGTTAGAGAAAAGACAGCAGAAAAGAAGAATAAAACATCCGAAAAACGCAAGAAATCTCCGATTAACCTTGTCCCGCAAGACAAAGATACGATTTTTTCGCTTGATATCGGAACACGCACTGTTGTCGGAATCGTTTCAAGGACAAACGAAGACGGTATATTTGAAGTGTTAGCTTCTGCTTCTGCGGCTCACACCGTTCGTGCTATGATGGATGGGCAGATTGAAGATATTAAGCAGGTTGCAAAGATTGTCGATATAGTTAAAGAAAGGCTTGAAAGCCTGACAGGCATTAAACTTTCAAATGTTGCTATTGCGGCGGCGGGGCGTGCTTTAAAAACGGTTCGGACATCGGAGAATTTTCCGATAGATATGCTCGAAATCCTCACCGAAGAAACGGTAAAATCATTTGAAATTGAGGCTGTAATTAAGGCACAATCTGAACTTGATGTAACGGAAGGTAACTCATCCTTTTACTGTGTCGGTCACACTGTTGTTGCGTATGAACTCGACGGGTATAAGATAAAAGTTCTTTCGGGGCATCGCGGCAAGCGTGTCTCCATCGACCTTTTGGCGGCTTTTTTACCCTCGGGAGTTGTCGAGAGCCTTTATGCCGTTACCGATGCCTGTGGGCTTGAAGTCGCAAGCCTCACCCTTGAGCCGATTGCCGCTATGCACGTGATAATTCCGCCGGAAGTCAGACTTATTAATATCGCACTTGTAGACATAGGTGCGGGAACTTCGGATATTGCCGTTTCACGGAACGGAAGCATAGTTGCATACGCTATGGCGACGATTGCGGGAGATGAAATTACCGAGGAAATAATAAGAAAATACCTTGTCAGCTTTGATACCGCCGAGGATATGAAACTAACCTCCGGTAATATCATAAAATATCGCGACATACTCGGATATGACCATGAAATCGAATCAGCAATCTTCTTTGAGAGTATATTTCCCGCAGCAGGGTACTTGGCAGACACCATTGCGGCGGCTGTGCTTGAAGCGAACGGCAACCCTCCGGCGGCAGTTTTCCTTATAGGCGGCGGCTCAAGGCTTCCCGGACTCACGGGGATGGTTGCCGAAAAACTTAATATGCCGCCTGATCGTGTTGCTGTCGGCGGACGGAATAATCTTAAAAATATCTCGGTTGAAAAGGCGGCGCGTGGTTCGATCGGTATTGACGGACCTGAGTTTGTAACCCCCATCGGAATAGGGCTTGCGGCATACCACACAGGCGGTTATGACTTTGCGGTTGTCACCCTCAACGGTAAGAAAAAACGTCTTTTTGACACAAAAATACTTACCATTCTTGATCTTTTGATGACCGGCGGCTATAAGTCGTCACAGATTTTAGGAAAAACCGGGCGAAACCTGAATTATACTTTAAACGGTGAGAAAAAGGTTGTTGCCGGGAACCCCGGGAAGCCCTCGGAGCTTACGCTTAACGGTGCGGAGGCGAGTGTAAATACCACCCTCAAACAGGGAGACGAAGTGCTCTTCACCCCTGCTTCAGACGGAATTTCGGCATCGGCTAAGATATACGAAGTGATGGACGGCGTAGATATCGACATACTGTCGGTTGATGATGTTTCCTATCCTTTCGGAAAGATCTGTAACGTCAACGGCAAGTATGTTACCCCTGATTATAACATTAAAAACTTTGATGTGATTACTCTAACTGAGGTTCGCACCCTCTATGACCTGACCGAAACACTTCCTTTCGATACATACGCTTTGGATTTTTATATCGGAGGAAAGAAGCTATCCTTTGATTATGAACTTCGCCCTAACGACAGGATAGTGACAGCCTCAAAGATGCTTCGTCATACCCCGGCACCTAAAAAGACCGTAAAGCCGGTTGAGGCAGACGATCAAATAGTTACAAACGGCAAAGAAAATGTTAATAATGACGGAAATGAAAAGGAAATACAGAAAAATTCAGGCAGTATTTCACAAAATATTTCCGCTTTGGATGCTCTTATCGCTGTTGCAAAGTCGGCTATAGATATTCCGGATGAAACCGTTGAAGCTTCTGTTCCAAGCGGATTCTGGGTGACATTAAACGGAAAACATATAGCTTTGCCTGAAAAAACGGACGGAACCCCGCACGAATTTGTTGAACTGATGGGTTTTGCAGACCTTGACCTTGAAAATCCTCCGCCGTCAAAGGAAATGATTATAACACTAAACGGTAAAACAGTAAGTTTCATGGACATAATTTCGACCGGAGACAGAGCTGTAGTAAAATGGGCTGACTCGTAAATAAAATACGATTCATGTGGTGTGAAGATGGATAACACAACCTTAATGTTGACCGCGCTCAACAGCGTTTCAATACTTCTCATGGGACTTGATCAGTCAGAATCAAGGCTGATATTTTGGAATACCCTGAAAATTATGGGAACTGCTGTAAAAGCTACAAGCGTTTCGGTATGGAAGAATTTCGTTGCCGATGACACTCTTTATGCACACCGCGAATCGACTTGGGCTATGAATATTCCGTTTTTTAAAATCCCGGAATGCGATAACCTAAACCTTGCTGATATAAATGGTGACTGGAACTCAAAAGCATTCCGACCGTTTGAAATAAACATTAGCGGTGAAAGCCTTGACGAAAATTTGCGTAGTTTTTTCAACCCGAACCCATATGGTACTCTGCATATAATCCCGATCAAGCTCAACTCTGAATTTTGGGGTATTCTTACATTCACCTATGCACTTGAGAACCATTCATTTACCGACGGCGAAAGAAGCATCCTTAATTCTGCGGGAATGCTTTTTGCTTCGGCTATAAACCGCAAAGAAATGATCCTTTCACTTTATGAAGCAAAGGAAGCCGCTCTTGCAAGCACAAAAGCAAAAACAGAGTTTCTTTCGCGTATGAGCCATGAAATGAGAACGCCGCTCAACGCTATACTGGGAATGGCAAAAATTGCATCTGAATCGAAGGACGGAGATAAAACAAACTTCTATCTCGACCGAATCACATCTTCATCAAATCAGCTTTTGGCAATAGTCAATGACGTTTTGGATATGTCTAAAATCGATGCAAACAAGATGGAGATTGTTTTAGGCGAGGTTGACATTGAAAAACTCGTAAGATATGTAGCAGATATGTATTCCGAGAAGATAGAAAAGCAGGGTCTTTTACTTAATGTTGAATGTGATATCTTAGACCGATACATTATTGCCGATGAAGGTCGTCTGTCACAGGTTTTGGAGAATATTCTTTCAAATGCCGTGAAGTTCACGCCCGAAAACGGTCATATTCATATTTCGGTAAGGATTGAACGCCCTATATACGGCGAACCTATACTTAAATGTGAAATTATGGATACCGGAATCGGGATCAGTAAACCGCATATAGATATACTCTTCAACGCTTTTGAACAGGCTGACGGCAGTCTTACAAGACGTTTTGGCGGAACAGGTCTCGGTCTTGCCATATCAAAGCGGCTTATGGACCTGATGGGCGGCTCTATAAGTGTTGTGAGTGCCTTGGGCGAGGGTTCGATTTTCATTGTCTCGCTGCCGATTTCATGGGGCAATATAATCGACAAAAACGCAGACACTGAAAGCGAAAGTATAGCTGCATATAACTGGAGCGGCAAGCGTATACTGCTTGTTGAGGACATAGAAATAAACCAAGAGATTGTTATTGAACTGCTTTCTGACACAGGGATTGAGATTGATGTTGCCGAAAACGGCAGTATCGCCGTGAATATGTATACCGATAATCCCGAAAGATACGACATAATTTTAATGGATATTCAGATGCCTGTCATGGACGGTATTACTGCTACGGGTCTATTAAGAAGCTCAGGTATGTCAAATGCGGAGTATATACCAATATATGCCATGTCAGCAAACGCTTTCAAAGAAGACGAAGAAAAATGTTTAAATGCCGGCATGAACGGGCATATCCCGAAACCGATTGATGTTGACAAGCTTCGTACAATAATAGATAAGGAAATTAATAAAAGATGAGACTTGATAAATACTTAAAGGTATCAAGAATAATCAAGCGGCGGACCATCGCCAACGAAGCCTGTGACGCAGGAAAGGTTACGGTCAACGGCAAAGTTGCGAGAGCATCCCTTGAGGTTAAGGTCGGCGATCGAATAGATATCACGATGGGAAACAAGCCGTTTTCCTGTGTGATTACCGCTGTGAACGAATATGTCACAAAAGAGACCGCATCCGATAACTATCGGGTTGCAGAATAAAATGTAAACAATAAAAAACGTGCTTAGTATTAAAACTTTGCACGTTTATTTATGTTACTTTTACGATCTTAGCCGTTTACCGACTCAGAAAGTGTTTTGCCGGCTTTGAACTTAGCAACTTTCTTTGCGGGAACGTTGATCTTAGCCTTTGTCTTGGGGTTGATAGCTGTAGTAGCTTTCTTGTTACGTACTTCAAAAGTACCGAAACCGATAAGCTGTACGCTTTCGCCCGAAATAAGAGCGTCGCTTACTGCGCTTGTGAAAGCATCAACTGCTTTTCCGGCATCCTTCTTGGAAAACCCGGCTTTTGCCGCAACGGCTGATATAAAATCTGCTTTAGTCATTGTGATTTAACCTCCGATATTTTTTGAGCTAATTTATTTTCAAAGAGCAACCTATGCTCTCTAAAACCATATTTTTTCGCGATAGGGCTTTATGTTAAATTTTCGGGATTATCTTTTCCTACTTGTCCGAAATCTATTATAAACCTTTTCAAAGCTTCTGTCAATAGCTGTTCGGGAAAAATTTTATAAAAAACGCATAGTTCACAAATATTTAATAAAATTTCACCGATTATCGCTTCATTTTCGCCTAAATTTGTGTCTTTTGTGCTTGTTATGTCTGAAAGTTCGTCAAAAAGTTCATCTATATTATCTATAATAATATCTTTGTCGCGGGATAACCCGGCACGATTAACTCGCTTGAATACCTTTTCGGCTCGCATTAATGCCGGAAGAGCAGGGGAAACGGCTTCAAGGGTTTCGACCGCAGATTTCTGCGATTTTTCAGCCCTTTTGATACTATCCCAGTTTTTGAGAACCTCTTCGGGGGTATCTGCGGTGACGTTGCCGAAAACGTGGGGGTGGCGGTTTATGAGCTTAACGCAGATATCGTTTGCAACGTCGTCAAAATCAAACCTCTTTGCATCCTCTTCAAGGCTTGAGTGGAACACCACCTGAAGCAGTACATCGCCGAGTTCCTCGCGAAGGAGCACCGGGTTATCGGTATCAATTGCCTCGACAGCCTCGTAACATTCCTCCAAGAGGTCGTTGCGAATAGTCTTATGCGTTTGTATCTTATCCCAAGGGCAGCCGTTTTCCGAACGAAGCAGGGATACTATTTCAAGCAGATCGCCGATATTATACCGTGATTTAAATGCAAAATTCATAAATAACCAAAACAGAGAGAAAAAGGAATTGATTTTTATATTCTATTTTAATCCCTTATACATATTACCAAATCAAACGAAGTTTGTCAAGTAATTTTGCAAAATTTTTTATTTTGTAATAACGTTGCCTTTGCAGACGGTATAAATTTTCGGAAAAGATACAAAATAGTCGTAATATTAATAATGAGGACGGCTATGAGCAGGAAGATTTCGAGGGCAACCGCCATAATGGAAAACAGAGTTGCATTAACGGCGTTTTCGTCGATTGTGGGCAAGGAAGAGGGTGCGGGACCGCTTGGGCAGTATTTTGACGAAGTCTCCGATGATGCCTATTTCGGGAAGGAAACTTGGGAGCAGGGCGAGGCAGAACTTTTCCACAAAACGGTAAAGCTTGCTATGAAAAAGGGCGGCATTAACCCTGACACCCTTGATTATATCGTTGCAGGTGACCTTTTGAACCAATGTGCCGGCTCGACATACGGAATAAACGGGCTCGACATTCCTTATATCGGGATATACAGTGCCTGTTCCACCATCTCGGAAGCTCTCATGCTCGGTGCAATGCTCACCGACAGCGGTTTATCGAAAAATCTTTTGGCGGCGACATCATCCCATTTTGCCGCGGCAGAAAGGCAGTTTCGTTTTCCGCTTCACTACGGCGGTGTGAGGACACCCACCGCACAATGGACCTGTACGGCTTCGGGTGCGATTGTTCTTTCGGGTGCGGAGACGCTTCTTGACACCCCCGATTCACCCGTCATCAAGGCTGTGACCAC
This sequence comes from Ruminococcus sp., assembly GCA_031262225.1. GTDB lineage: Bacteria > Bacillota > Clostridia > Oscillospirales > Ruminococcaceae > JAISGY01. The sequence continues at coordinate 11,066 of JAISIC010000069.1, forward strand.
CGGGAAGATTGTTGATTACGGCGTCACCGACGCTTCAAACATGGGTGCGGCAATGGCTCCTGCCGCCGCCGATACCATAAAAACTTTCCTTAATGACACAAAAATGTCACCGACCGATTTTGACGCGATTGTTACCGGCGATCTGGGGGGAATAGGAACAAAACTTCTGATCAGTCTTTTAGATAAGGATAATATTCAAATTTCCGATAACCACAAGGATTGCGGAAGTCTTATCTTTGATGAAAATATTCAGGATGTTCATGCCGGAGGGTCGGGAGCAGGATGCTCTGCGGCGGTTTTGGCGGCTTATTTCTTACCGAAGATGAAAAAAAGAGAGCTCAAAAATATCCTCTTTTGTGCGACAGGGGCGTTAATGTCAACGACTTTAAGCCAACAGGGCAACACTATTCCCTGTATCTCCCATGCTGTTCATATTTCAATTTCTTAGGTCTATAAATTAGGTGAAATAATGATATTTGATTTTATAAAATGTTTTATAGTGGGCGGGCTTTTCTGTGCGGTAGGTCAGCTGCTGATATCATACACAAAGCTTACTCCTGCGAGAATTTTAGTAGCCTTTGTTGTCGCAGGGGTTGTGCTCGGTGCATTCGGTGTATATGAGCCGCTCATAGAGTTTGCAGGAGCCGGGGCGACCGTTCCGCTCACCGGTTTCGGAGCGAACCTTGCAAGGGGCATCCGCGAAGCTGTTGACGAAAGGGGACTTTTGGGAGTATTCACAGGCGGTCTGACGGCGGCGGCAGGAGGAATCAGTGCGGCTATACTCTTTGGTTTGCTTGTTGCCATTATCTTCAAATCAAAGACTAAACAGACTTAAAATTTATGAAATCAACAAGTCAGGAGAATTTATGATTTCCAAAAGAAAATGGATGTACGGCATCGGCAATGCAGGTGCACAGTTTATCTGGACCTTCACCGGTTCGTTTCTGACCCAGTACTATACCGACAGCGTTGTTGTTTCGGCGGCTTTCATCGGCACAATGATGCTTGTTATGCGGCTTGCAGACGGCATAACCGACATTATGCAGGGGATTTTGATTGAAAAGACAAACACCCGCTTCGGCAAGGCGCGCCCGTGGCTGATTATCTCGATTATCCCGCTTCTTGTCACCACCGTTTTGGTTTTCAACGTGCCGCAAAGCCTTTCGGGAACAGGCAAAGCCATCTATATCTGCATAACGTACTTCCTTATGGCAACCGTTTTTTACACCATGTTCAGTCTGGGTTATTGGGCGATGCTGCCGCTTGTTGCAGGGGACAGCAAAGAGCGTGCCGGGCTTTCATCCGCCGCGAATATATGCGGGTTTGTTTCGGGAACGTTTATCTCGGTTATCACTGTGCCCGTTCTTAATGCTTTGGGAGGCTCAACCTCACAGTTTGCCTGGCGAATTGTCGCCGTGATATTCACCCTCTTTGCCCTCGTCTTAACTGTCGCCTGTGTTATCACTACCAAAGAGAACAAAAAGCTTAAGACTGACAAGGCAAAGCCGATCAGAATCAAAACAAGTATGAGAGAACTTCTTCATACCAAATATTTCTATATTGCCGTGGGATTTGCGGTATGCACTTCGATGATCGGGGCAATAGTCTTGGGAGCTCCGCTCTTTTTCGCCCGCGATGTGTTAGGCAACTCAAACTACTACGCCTACCTCGCACTTGTTTACAGCCTCACAACCGTTGTTGTCATCGCTTTGTCGCCCAAGTTATATGATCGTTTCGGCAAAAGGCGGGTTATGTATATGGGATGTGCAATCGCGATTTTGGGGCGGATTGCCGGTATCTTCAATCCTTACAGCCTTGCTCTGACCCTTGTCGGAACTTTTATTACCGCCGTCGGTATGTCTATGTATACAGCAGGGGCATGGACACTTGCTTCCGAAATTGTGGACTTTCTTGAGCCGCGTCTCGGAACACGGATTGAGGGGCTTGCGACAACTGCAACATCCTTCGGAAACAAGGTCGGGACTGGTTTCGGAGCGGCGGCGCTGGGCTGGGCTTTGGCATATGGCGGATATGATGCCTCACTTCCCTCACAGGGGATTGCAGTCCAAAAAGCGGAGATATTCCTGCTCTATTTCCTCCCGATGGTGCTCTGTGCGATAAGCTTCTTCCTCATCAGAGCATGGAAAATAACCACCGAAAAGAGACTTAAACCCATCCAAGCAATAGGTTAAATTTACAATACAAATTATTACACTTCGGATATTTGGTTGATAAAAGCTTTCATATGTTGTATAATCTTCATATGAAAGCTTTTTGCAGATTAACGGAGGTTTTATATGAAGAAAATTATCATTCCTTTGATATTAATTTTGGCTCTTGCAGGCTGTTCAGGTGCAAGCTCTGCTGAATATGCTCCTTCTGCCGCCGCGGCCGCAGGTGATGGCTACAGCAACAGCAGCTCGGATGTAATGTATGTAACCGAAACGGCTTCTGAATACTACGACCAATCAGGTGAGAATCTGCCTGCAGCAGGAGAACAGATAGAATCGGAGAAGATGATAATCCGAAACGCAGAACTCACAATTCAAACTCTTAATATTGACGATACATACAACAAACTCACAGGAAAGCTTTATGAACTCGGCGGAAGTATATTTGCCGAAAACAGCTATAAAAACGACTTTTCAGCCGAAGCATCGTTGATATTCAAAATTCCTCCGCAGAACTTAGACAAATTCTTAGCGTACGCAGAAGAATGCGGCAATGTTACCAATAAAAATGTGACGTCGGAGGATATCACTTCACAGTATATCGACACCGAAATCAGACTTGAAAATAAAAAGCGTAATCTTGAAAAGTATTACGGATATCTTGACGAAGCAACCCGTTCTTCGGACGTCATAGCCATTCAAAACGAAATCGACCGCATTACATCCGATATCGAAAGTTATCAGGGTATGCTCAACTACTGGTCACGAAGCGTTTCGGAATCTACTGTTAATATCGAAATACGTCAACTTCAAGATCCGAATGAGATTGAGATTGAAGATGTGGAGTTCTCGACACTTTCGCTTGAAAACATGGGCAAAATCATGGCAAACGGCGTTAAAAAATGTGCCGATGTGATTGTGACGATATTGCAATGGATCCTCATCGTTATCGTTACACTTTCGCCTGTGATTCTTTTAGCGGCAGTGATAGTAACTATTATAATTCTTATTGTCAAACGCAAAAAACGCGTAAAGAAACAACAAATTGAGGAAGTAAAACCCGAAGAAGATAAAACAGAAGAAAAAACAAAATAATAATAAACGCGTACTCGATTATCGGGTACGCGTTTTTCGCAATTTAAGTTTTAATCTGCAATCTTTTCAAGAAGTGTCGGTAGCGGAATTGCGATAAGCATTACAACAATCCCGACAATACCGTTTATGTCAAAAAGGAACTCTGCATAGGGGAAAAGGGAGGGCAGCGAACCTATGACAAATCCGCCGATAACGCAGTACGTTACCTTGCGTTTGTGAGCGAGCAGCCATGCAATAGGTTTTGCCGAGGCGAATATCCCGACGAGACAGGATATCCCGAAAATCGCAAGGAGCGGCAGGTTTTCGAGCGGGTGAGCGATGGCATCGGTGAGCATATAGTATATCCCGAGGACGAGCATCATTGCCGAGCCGGAAAGCCCGGGAAGCACCATTGCCGCCGCCGTTACAATGCCGCCTAAAATCAGTTTTATTATCGTTACGGCAGAAAGACCTGTTACCGCAGCAACGGCACTCGTGCCCTCTGTGCGAAGCTGATACAGCCAGAGCAGGATTATTGCCGCCGCACCGATGATAAACGGGATTATGTCAAGTGGTTTCAGCTTTTCGACCTTGACAGCCTCTTTATAGAAAATGGGAATACTTCCGAGGACTATCCCGAAAAAGAACATCTTCGTTTGAACGGGGAAGTAAAGATCTAAAAAATTGCTGATCAGCACCGCCGCAATCGCAATCCCGACCACCATCCCCCCCACGACAGGGAGGAGAAGCGGCATATTTCGGAGTAACTTTTTTATGTTGAGCGTCACGGCATTAAGAAGATCATCATATATTTTCAGGATTATCGCGATGGTGCCGCCGCCGACACTTACCCATGTTGCAATACCCATGAGCACCCCGGTTACAAAACGTTTGATAATAACCATAATTCACCAAAATCTATCTGTTTTTATACTCTCTAATATATAATATCATAAACTGCGGCAAATTTCAATAAATTTCTTCAAATTTATTGACAAAAATATTATTATATGATAAAATAAAAGTGGTAGTATAGGCTTTATTGTGAAGTGTACTAAACATTAATCATATATTTAAATAAGACGAGAGGGCAGTGGATGCTATGATATGTCCGAAATGCAGTTCTGAAATAACCGAAGATACCGATTTTTGCGGAATTTGCGGTGCAAAGCTTGCGGATTTCACCGACTTCGACCACGAAAACGACCGGGTCACATCAAAGGGTAATAAGAGAGAACGCCGCAGACTTGCAAGGCATAGGCTTTTGTCGAAACTAAAGCTCGCCGGCGGTGTTTTGGCTGTCATCGCGATTGTTATCATTGCAGTGATCATAATCGGCTCGCTCAAGCGTTCCGAAGGGGAGCGGATATTTGAAAACGTACCGCTCGGACGTACAGTCGAGATTGCCGACAAGGACACAGGGGTTACTTTTGAGATTTCGTCGGAATATAACATTCTCAAGGCGGTGAGCCCGTACAGCTATGTGTGCGAATCGGACGGTTCTGTTTCGGTCGAGGGTATAAACCTGCCGGAGTGGGCAGTGCTTCTCACGAAGAACTCACAAAATAACATCAGCAGAGTATCTTACTACGAGTTTTCGGCTCTCAAATCATCTTGGAAGGGATACAATACCGCACAGAAGATCGATATCACCACAATTGAATACGGAAAGAAGATATCGGAGATTGAAAAGCTTTTGGGAATGAGAGCATACGCGAAGATTGCTATGCTTGACAACAACACAACCGAGTGTATCTTCCGCTATAATGCTCCCGACGAATCGGGCAACAGCAGGGTCTATAACCTCAGCGTGTTTATTGATGATGCCGATGATACAGT
>JAISIC010000073.1 GCA_031262225.1 Ruminococcus sp.
TACATTTTCATTACAATTCATCATTTACCCTTTAATTTTTCATAATTTTATGCTATACTATTCTTGTATAACTATGTAAATCTTTTTAGGAATGAAAAAATGGCAAAAAGAAGAAAAAACCCGATCAAAAAGATATTTGCTTTTATCGGCACAACCATCCTTTCACTGTTTTTGATACTTGTAATAACCGTCGCTATCGTTGCGGCGGCACTTACCGTTTATGTTATGCAATATATTGACAGTGCCGAGCTTATCGACATTAACAGCTTAGAAATGGATTATTCCACTATTATTTATGCTACCGACAAGAACAGCAATGATGTTGAGATTCAGAAAATAAGCCGTGATGCCGACCGTATTCCGATTGACATTGACGAAGTGCCTCAACACGTCAAGGACGCTTTCGTTTACATTGAAGACGAGCGTTTTTATGAGCACGATGGTGTTGATTGGCGGCGTACTTTCGGAGCTTTTCTAAACGAGATTATTTCGATGTGGGGCAGCAGACAGGGCGGATCAACCATCACCCAACAGCTTGTAAAAAATGCCACAGGCGATAATAAAGAGGATTTTGAACGTAAACTGCGTGAAATTTTCCGTGCCTCAAAGCTTGAAGAACATTACACCAAATCGGACATTTTAGAAGCGTATCTTAACATCATCGGTATGGGCGGTGCAACAAGCGGTATTCAGGCGGCTTCGCTGAAATATTTCGATAAAAACTGTTGGGAACTTAACCTTGCAGAGGCGGCTTGCCTTGCCGCGATTCCGAAAAACCCGAACTATAATAATCCCTTTTATACTGTTGAAGATGAAATAACAGGGGAAATAATAGATCGCGGGATTGAAAATAACCGCGAACGCCAGCTTTTGGTTCTTGATGCAATGCTCAAAAATAACGCTATCTCCGATGCCGAATATGAAAATGCCGTTAATACAAAACTTGTATTTGCGAAACGTGCCTATTCAAGCGGAAAAGATGAAGATGAAATTCAATCATGGTTTATCGACGATGTTATACGCGATGTAACCCTTGACTTTGCAGACCTCTACGGCATAACCTTTGAGGAAGCCAACGACAGGCTTTATAACGGCGGTTACAGAATATTTTCCACCGTTGACCTTGAAATGCAGGAACAGATTGAAAAAGAATTTGCCGACTATACGAACTTTTCGGAAACTGTTCTGACCGACCCGCCTCAAGCCTCATTTATATGTATGGATTACATGGGGAATATCAAAGCTATCTCCGGAGGCATAGGGGAGAAGGCGGGCGATAATATCTTCAACAGGGCAAGCCGTGCCGCACGTCAGCCGGGTTCCTGCATAAAGCCGATAACCTCCTATAGCTATGCATTTGAAAACGAGATGATAAACTGGTCTACAATGTTTGTCAACGAACCCGCGACCAAGATCCCCAACGAAGACGGCATCGAAACGGATTGGCCTCATAACTATAATACCCTTTATTATGACCGCATGGGTTATTTCACATTCCAAGCACTCCAGCGTTCGCTCAATACCATTCCTGCACAGCTTGTTATGAGGGAAACGCCGCTCGCTGTATTTGACTTCTTGCAGAATCGTTTCCATATCTCAACCCTTTCGCCCTTTGATGCCGATCTGTCACCTATGTCTGTTGGAGCACTTACAAACGGGATAACGCTCAAGGAACTTGTTGCGGCATATCAGCCTTTCGGTAACGGCGGTGAATATTTCGAGCCCACAACCTACACTAAAGTTTTGGATTCGGAAGGACGAATTATCTTACAGCATAAATATGTGAAGTTCCAGTCTCTTTCGCGTGAAACTGCATATATCATGAACAAACTCTTACAACAGGTTATCGAAGGTCCCAACGGCACAGGGCGTGCTGCAAGACTGACAAATACACCGCTTATCGGGAAAACAGGTACCACCCAAGACTGGCATGACCTTGCATTTATCGGATGCACCCCCGATTATGTCAGCGGAATCTGGTATGGCTATGATATCCCCAAAGAGGTTACCACCGGAACATACTACAGTTCGGCACAGGTCTGGAAGAACGTTTTCGGTGAAATGGCAGACTCAGGCAACGGAAAGCAGTTCCCCGACTGCCCCGGCATAATAGAAGCTTATTACTGTACGCAAACCGGGAACTTAGCGGGCGGAACCTGTCCGACAGGTGCTGTCGGCTACTACACAGAAGACAATATGCCTCCCTATTGCGACGGTTATCATCCGCACCTTGATGATGATGAAAATGCAGAGTAATAATAAACAGAATGGATATAAATGGAATATAATTTAGCCGCACCCTGTCATTTCGGACTTGAAAGCGTCGTGAAGTTTGAACTGCAAAGAATCGGTGCGAAGGATATTAACGCAACCGACGGAAGAGTTACCTTTTGCGGCGATGAGCAGATGATCGCAAAGGCAAATATCAGACTTGCCACAGCGGAAAGAGTTCGCATAATCCTTCTTGAATGCTATGCCGAGAGTTTTTCGGAGCTAATTGAGTCTCTTGATGAAATACCGTGGGAAGATTATATCGGGCGGGATGAAGCATTTCAAGTTAAAGGTTCTTCCCTTGATTCAACGCTGTCGTCCGTTCCGAGGTTGCAGGCAACCATCAAAAAATCGGCTGTTTTAAGGCTATGCGAAAAATACGGTATGACATCCTGCCCCGAAACGGGAGCTATGCATCAGATTGAATTTACAATCCGCAAAAATGCGATATCGGTGTATCTTGACACTTCGGGAGAAGGGCTTCACAAACGTGGCTACAGAAGAAATTCAAATGCCGCACCGATAAAGGAAACTTTAGCTTCCGGGATAATCGACCTTGCGAGGATAAGGAAAGCGGGCACCGTTATCGACCCGTTCTGCGGAAGCGGAACGATTTTAATTGAATCTGTATTTAAAGTATGCAACATCGCACCCGGGCTTAACAGGCGTTTTGCGGCTGAAAGATGGGGGATGTTTCACCCCGAAATCTGGCAGAAAGAACGCGAAGCGGCAAAGTCTGAGATAAATAAAGAAGCAGATTTCAAAGCTTTTGGATTTGATAACGACCCCGAATGTGTGGAACTCACCTTACAAAACTCAAAAATAGCCGGTATTATTAATCGTGTTACAGTTAAGAACGAAGATATAAAACATTTTAAACAAACAGATGGTGTCGTTATCACCAATCCGCCGTACGGCGAAAGGCTTCTTGAAATCCGTGAAGCCGAAAAGCTTTACAGGGTTATGGGGGAGAGGTTCGCGGCAGATCGCGATCACCCCGCCTTTATAATCTCACCCCATGAAGAATTTGAAAAGTTTTTCGGCAAAAAGGCAATCAAAAAGCGTAAACTTTATAACGGCATGATGAAATGTTTTCTTTATATGTATTATTAGAGGGTAAAAGTGGGAAAATTTATTGTAATAGACGGGCTTGACGGTTCGGGTAAGACAACGCAGTTTGAGCTGACCAAAAGAAAACTTGAAGATTCACATAAACTCTTAACGCTTTCTTTCCCGAACTATGATTCCGATTCATCTGCTGCAGTTAAAATGTATCTTGGCGGGAAGATATCAAGTGATGCCGACGCAGTTAATGCCTATGCTGCGGCGTCGTTTTATGCAGTTGACAGATATATAAGCTTCAAGCAGAACTGGGAGCAAAAATTCAATGAAGCCGATATCGTCTTATCATGTCGGTATACCACATCAAACGTTATTCATCAGTCGTGCAAGCTTCCCGAAGACAAGCGTGACGAGTTTATCGACTGGCTTTATGACTATGAATTTAATCGGCTCGGCTTACCAAAACCCGACAAGGTTATTTTTTTGAATATGTCGGTTGAATATTCGCAAAAACTGCTGTCAAAGCGATATAAAAACGATGATACAAAAAAAGATATCCACGAAGAGAATGTTGAGTATCTTAAAAAATGTTATGACTGTGCTATGAAAGCTGCAAAAAAGCTTGGCTGGACAGTAATTGACTGCTTTGATTATCTGACAGAAGATAAAATCAATGAAAAAATAATGTCACAAATTATATAAGGATGTTTTTTAATGCTTGAATTTCGAGAAATAACAATAGAAGACAGACCCCGCATACAAAAAGCTCTTAACACTTCAGATTTCAGGGGCTGCGAATATAACTATGCAAATAACCTTGCATGGAGAAAGGGCAATAATTCAAAAATTGCCTTCTATAAAGATTTTTATATATGTGCCGCAACTGACCCCACGTTTTCTTGCGTAAATCCGGCAGGTGAGGGAGATCGAAAAGAGCTTATAACAGTTCTTTTGCAACACGCAAACTCTTTGGGGCAGCCGCTTTGCATATCGGGTGTGTTAGAAGATCAGCTTCCCTTTTTTGAAGAGAATTTTCATGACGAGTACACCGTTTCGACCAATATCGATTACTACGATTATGTCTATGAAACGGCGGATTTTAGGAACTTCCCGGGCAAGAAATATCACGGGAAAAGGAATCATCTTTCACGCTTTAAAAACAGCTATAACTTTGTCTATGAAAAACTCACCGAGAAGGATTTTGACGCTTGCATAACCTTTGCGGCGAAGCAGTTTGATGAGAAGGGCGACTTTGATTCCGGCTCTGCTGTTGTCGAGCAGTTCGCGATAAATACCTTTTTTGAAAACTTTGACTATCTTGAAGAGCAGGGCGGGATAATTAAGGTTGACGGTGAAATTATCGCATTTTCCATGGGCGACAGGCTCAATTCCGACACCTTCGATGTCCATGTAGAAAAGGCTGATACCTCATTTCACGGGGCATATACAGCAATCGCAAACACCTTTTCACAAGATATTGAAACGACCTATCTGAATCGTGAAGAGGATTTGGGAATTGAAGGACTTCGCAAATCAAAACAGTCTTACTATCCTGTATTTCAGATTAAAAAGCATCGCCTGTGTTTTAAATAGGAATATTTACGTATAATATATAGAAAAAATCCTGAGGAAAAAATGTCGGATAAAAATATACAAAAACGAGCTTCGTTTTCCGGGCAGATAGGTTTTGTCTTGGCGGCGGCAGGAAGTGCCGTGGGGCTTGGGAACGTATGGCGATTCCCATACCTTGCCGCGAGATACGGCGGCGGTGCATTCCTTATCATATATCTTATCTGCGTTATGACATTCGGTTTTACACTGATGATAACAGAAATCGCTCTGGGCAGAAAAACAGGCAAGAGCGTCATCGAAGCGTATTATATTCTTAATAAAAAATGGCGTTTTTTAGGCATTTTAAGTTCGCTTGTGCCTGTTTTAATACTGCCATATTACACCGTTATCGGCGGCTGGATAATAAAATACACCTCTGCCTTCTTAATCGGACAGGGCGACAGAGCGGCAACAGACGGCTTTTTTGAAAGCTTCATACAAAATCCTTTTCAGAGCATAATCTGGTGGATTTTGTTTTCAATTTTGACTATGCTGTTTATAGCCTCCGGTGTGGAAAAGGGAATAGAAAAGGCATCAAAAATCATGATGCCTGTACTTTTGGTACTTCTAATCGGAATAACCGTTTATTCTTTGACATTGCCGGGTGCTTTTGAGGGAGTGAAATATTATCTAATGCCCCGAGCGGCGGCTTTCACCCCCGAGGCGGTGCTTTCGGCAGTCGGGCAGATGTTTTATTCAATGTCCCTTGCAATGGGAATCATGGTGACATACGGCTCATACATGAAAAAATCTGAAAATATCGAAAAATCGGTGCGGAGAATTGAGATTTTTGATACCGGAGTTGCCTTTTTAGCAGGTCTCCTTGTCGTGCCCGCCGTTTTTGCGTTTTCAGGCAGCACTGCAAATATGAACGCAGGACCATCACTTATGTTCATAACCTTACCGAAGGTTTTCATGAGCATGGGAGCCGTTCCCGGGCATATCGTCGCGATTCTGTTTTTTATATTAATGCTCTTCGCCGCCTTAACCTCGTCAATATCCATCGCCGAAACGGTGGTATCGATAATAGGCGACAAATTCGGTCTGTCACGTAAAAAATCTATCTTCTGTACATCAGTGATTATCGCAGTTTTAGGTATATTTTCAGCTCTCGGGTACGGGGTATTATCGGGTATTCATCCCTTCGGCAAAGACTCGTTTTTGGATTTCTTTGATTTCTTGACAAACTCGGTTATAATGCCGATTGTAGCACTCTTAACCTGCATTTTTGTAGGATTTATAATCAAACCGAAAACGCTTATTGACGAAGTAAAAAGGAACGATAAATTCAAAGCAGAGAAGTTCTATAAAATATTTGTAAAGTTTTTCGCACCTGTGATTTTAGCCGCAATTTTAATCTTCGGTCTGTCCGGCGGTTAAGTAGTACTAACTTAAATCCTCTGCCGGTTTTACAAAAAGTGTCTTGTTATGCGTGAATATCACCATGCCTGGCTTTGATTTAGCGGGCTTTTTTACATATCTTACTTCGACAACATCGACAGGAACTTGTGCGGAGGCACGTGCTTTTGAGTGTGAAGCGGCAAGAGAGGCGGCGTAAAAAATTGTTTCTTCGGGGATTTCATCAAAAGATTTCCCCGAAGTTTTTATTATTAAATGCGAACCGGGGATGTTTTTTGTGTGAAGCCATATGTCTGTTTTGTCCGCATTTTTTGTTATCATGTCATTTTGAGTATTATTCCTGCCCACAAGGATTTCATAGCCATCAGGTGAAACGAATTTTATCGGAGCTAAAACCTTTTTAGAAATCTTTTTGCCGTTTGAAACCGACTTGATATACCTTTCTCGAATCAGTTCCTCGCGGATTTCCTCAATTTCCGCATCCGTTTTTGCCCGCGATAAAAGGTCCGAAACGCTTTCGATATAGATTAGCTCGTCTTCACCCTTTTTTATCTGCTCGGTTAAAATTTTCTCCCGTATCTCTCCCTTTTTATATTCGTGATAGTAATTTTGCATATTTTTTGAAGCTGAATATCTCTTGTCAAGCGGGATTTTTATCACAGGCAGATTTTCATCATAAAAATTCTCACAGGAAAAATCTTTTGCACCCTCGGGAATACGATACAGATTAGCCGACAAAAGGTCTCCCATCGTCTTTTGCATAAAGCGTTCAGACGACTTTTCAAGCTCAATTTTCTGTGCCGCAATTCGCCCTGTTATCCGCTCAAAACTACTTGTCAAAACACGCTGAAGATCACCCGCTTTTTGACGAAGTCTTGATGAATTGCCTCGTTCTCTGTAGAAATATTCAAGACAGTCCGAAGCAGCCTTATCGCCTTCAAAGGAAAGCTTATTGTAAAGCTCTTCGTATTGAAAGACGTCTATAACGGCGAAGTCTTTAAGGGTTTTATCATCAATAATAATCGTCGGTTTTATTTTTTTATTCGAAAGATTTTTTGCGAAAAGAGAAATATTATCTGATAAATCCCCGGGTTGGTATACAAGTTCACGTGCCAAAATTGGGGAAATGCCCTCGAAGATTTTAACCAAAGCTCTTGAGGTTTCGCCCGCTTCTTCCTTCAAACGTTCTGAAAGCGTTTCTTTTGAAAAATCAAAAATCGAAAGTTTTCTTTCATCACGAGGCGGCATCTGATAACGAACGCCCGGGAGGATAAGTCTGCGGTCGGAAACGTTCATATCAACCCGCCTCAAGCTGTCGATAACCTTACCGTCACCGCCCGTTAAGATAACATTTGAATATTTCCCCATGACTTCGGCGGCAACGGTTATCTTCACCATGTCTCCAAGTTCGTTCATAGCTTCAAAATCAAAAAACAGAGCACGTTCGAGCCCGATTTGACGTATAGAGAGGAGCTTTCCGCCGCCCAAATGTTTGCGAAGGAGCATACAAAACATCGGCGGAGTTTTGGGGTTTTCAGGAGCATTTTCGATGAGCGATACGCGTGCAGCATCGGGTGCAGTTGATATTAAAAGCTTGTGGTTGCCGCCTTGTGCCCGAAATGAAAAAACCAAGTCTTCTTTTGAAGGTTGGTTTATTCTATCAATTCTTCCGTTCTCAAGAAAGCTTATTTCATGATGAATTGCCTTCAAGAAAGCACCGTCAAGTGACATTTTTTATACCTCTAAATAACCGCAACGGGGTCAGTGTCCGTTTCCGCAATAATAAACTCGGTTTTCGGGAACTGTTTTTGTAAAATCTTTGCTGCATATTCTTTCATCATAGCTTCGGTTGCGAAATGCCCGCAGTCAAAAAGCGGGTAGTTTCGTCCCTTTGCATCAATAAAGTGACTGTGTTTCAGGTCGGCTGTGATATAAGCATCTGCAAGCGATTCATCCATAATTCTTGCAAGGTATTCGCCGCCCGCACCGGAGCAAAAAGCGATCCTTTTTATCGAAAGAGGTTCGCCGACGTCTATGTACTTTACAATATTTGAGCCGAACATTTCTTTTAAGTTCTGTGCAAAATCTGCCGTTGTTGTTTCTATTGCCTTAGGGAGCTCAAAGATTATACCGATACCGTTGTTGTCGCTTGTCGGTTCAATCGGAGTTTTATTATAAACATGATCTATTCCGAAGTGTTTTGTAAACATCGGAATGAAGATATTATTCATTCCCATTTCAGATGAATCAAACGAGGTGTGGGAGCAGATACAATATATATCGTTTTTCATAGCATGAGAGGACGGGCTTTGCGGAAGGAGCTTGGTCAAAGGATGGAAAATAACAGGGTGATGTGAAATTATCACTTCGCAGTTTTTGGTTATAGCTTCCTCAACCACATTAAAGCTGATATCAAGTGCGATTAGAATTTTGTTGACTTCATCGTCGGAAAAATCGCCGACAAGAAGTCCCGAATTATCCCATTCTTCTGCAAATTTGAATGGTGCAATTGCATCAAGTGCTGAATAAATTTTCTTAACTGTTGCTCTCATATCTCTCACCAAAGTTGTATTGATTATAGTATATTCTTTATTGACATCTTTGACGTTTACTTTTTCTTCTATTCTGAAACCTTCAAATAGCAAGAAATTAAGCAGGAAATCACGTTTTGTCATCGGTTGAAGTATAAGATTAATGCCTTTTATACTTTCACCGGCACCGGCTAATATGTCTGCTATAAGTTCTCCGCCCATACCGGCAATGACTATATCGGTAATGCCGTCAAGTGAAATCCCTGTCAGCCCGTCGGTTTGAATAAATTCTACTCTGTCACCGACACCCGCAGCGTCAGTATTTCTTTTTGCTGTTTCAAGCGGTAATAGGTTAATATCAGATAGAACCGCCCTTTCACATACCCTGTTTTTCAGAAGATATATGGGCAGTTTCCCGTGGTCTGTCCCCACGTCGCATATGAAACCGCCGCGAACAAACGAGGCGATGGTCTCAAGTCTTGAATCTAACTTCACTTGATAAGCGAATTTATATCGGAAACGAGCTCGTCCGCATCATTTCCGTGAACCGCACAGGCTTCTTCAATCGTTTCGCCTCTTGAAGCAGGGCAACCCAGACAATGCATTCCGATACCAAGGAAAAGTTCAGCCGTTTTCGGATATGAATCTAAAACATCGCCGATAATTGATTCTTTTGTTACAGGCATAATATCCTCCAAAAAGGGTATTGCAGCAGCTTTTACTGCTGCAATACAGTTTAACTTACTTTATTGCTTCTTCAACTGCTACTGCACAGTCAACTGTTGCACCGACCATCGGGTTATTACCCATGCCGATAAGTCCCATCATCTCAACGTGAGCGGGAACGGAACTTGAGCCTGCGAATTGAGCATCGGAGTGCATACGCCCCATTGTGTCGGTCATGCCGTATGAAGCAGGACCTGCCGCCATGTTGTCGGGGTGAAGAGTACGCCCTGTGCCGCCGCCGGAAGCAACGGAGAAATACTTCTTGCCGTTTTCGTTGCACCATTTTTTATATGTTCCGGCTGTGGGGTGTTGGAAGCGAGTGGGATTGGTGGAGTTACCGGTGATGGAAACGTCAACTTTCTCGTTTCTCATGATAGCAACGCCTTCGGAAACATCGTCTGCTCCATAGCAGCGAACCTTAGCTTTTTCTCCGCCGGAATATGCCTTCTCCTGCACGATTTTAAGGTTGCCGGTGTGGTAGTCATATTCGGTCTGAACATAGGTAAAGCCGTTGATGCGGGAGATTATCATTGCCGCGTCTTTGCCCAAGCCGTTTAAGATAACGCGGAGAGGTTTTTTACGTGCTTTGTTTGCGGTACGAGCTATGCCTATTGCACCCTCAGCTGCCGCGAACGATTCGTGACCTGCAAGGAAACAGAAGCAGTCTGTTTCTTCTTCAAGAAGCATCTTGCCGAGGTTACCGTGCCCGAGCCCAACTGCTCTTGATTCTGCAACGGAACCGGGAACGCAGAATGCCTGAAGCCCGAGACCTATGTCAGCAGCCGCGTCAGCCGCACGGCTTGTCCCTTTTTTAAGTGCGATTGCAACGCCTAAGGTGTATGCCCAAACGGCATTTTCAAAACAGATATTCTGAACACCGCGAACGATGGAACCTACATCAATACCCTTTTCTTTGCAGAAAGCATCGCAAGCATCAAGATTTTCAAAACCGTATTCACGAAGACAAGCCTCAATTTTAGGCATACGTCTTTCTTTTCCTTCAAAATTAGCCATGTCTTATTCCTCCCTCGGATCAATGTATTTAACTGCACCATCTTCGGCTTTAAATCTGCCGTAAACGGAGGTATTTGCCTTCAAAGCATCCTCAGGGGATTTTCCTTTGCGGATATCTTCAAGCATTTTGCCAACCCTTACATATTCATAGCCGCAAACGAGGTCATCGGCATCAATAGCAAGCTTTGTAACGTAACCTTCGGCAAGTTCAAGGTAACGAACACCCTTTGCAGATGTAGCATAAATAGTACCAACCTGCGAGCGAAGACCCTTTCCGAGATCCTCAAGCCCTGCACCGATAGGCA
Source organism: Ruminococcus sp. (assembly GCA_031262225.1). Taxonomy (GTDB): domain Bacteria; phylum Bacillota; class Clostridia; order Oscillospirales; family Ruminococcaceae; genus JAISGY01. The sequence goes on from JAISIC010000073.1 coordinate 10,880, forward strand.
GTCCGCCTTCGGAGAACGCTGTTTGTGTACGTCCGTAAACAATCTGTAAAAAAAGTTCACGCATCGCAACGTTAATTGCATCACATACAAGATCGGTATTGAGAGCTTCGAGGATGGTTTTACCGGTTAAGATTTCACCTGCCATAGCGGCGGATTGAGTCATGCCGGAGCAACCGATGGTTTCAATCAAAGCTTCTTCGATTATACCTTCTTTGACGTTGAGGGTAAGCTTGCAGGCACCCTGTTCGGGAGCACACCAGCCCACACCGTGGGTTAGCCCGGATATATCGCCTATATCATAAGCCTTGACCCATTTACCCTCTTCGGGTATGGGAGCAGGACCGTGCTTAGGACCTTTTGCAACGGTACACATTCTCTCCACTTCATGAGAAAAAATCATTCTTTTAACACCTCACGGTAAAAAATTGGAGAAATACAAGCTAAATAATAGCTGTATTTTAACCATTCCTA
>JAISIC010000042.1 GCA_031262225.1 Ruminococcus sp.
CAGCGTATGCAGGAATCCATCCAACAGGAAATCGAATATCTCCACAACGTTCGTATGCGTGATGTTGACGAGGCTCAACAGCGTATCGTCGGTATCATCCGTCACCTTGAAGAAGAGGGCGAGCTTGTTATCGGAAAGAGCGGCGAAGACGAAATTATTGCTTAAAAAGGACTTGAATGGAAACTATTCTGCTTGTTATCGGTATAATTATAATAGTATTACTTATTGTTGTTATAGTGCTGCTTCTTCGCAAGAAGGAGGAAAGCGTAAATATAGCAAAAGAATTAGGGGACGGCAGGAACGAACAATTACAGCAGCTTTCAACCATGCAGACAAACATTCAAGACACGCTCTTTAAAAACTTCGACCACATAACCGGCACCATCGACACCCGACTTAATACAATGCAGGGTATTGTTGATGAAAAGCTTCAAAAAACGCTCGAAACTCGAATAACTAAATCATTTGAACTTGTAGGTAAACAGCTTGACAGCGTTCAACAAGGCTTGGGCGAAATGAAAAACCTTGCCGCCGATACAAAGAGCCTTAAAAATGCACTCACAAACGTAAAAGAACGCGGCACATACGGCGAAATAAGACTTCAAAAGCTTTTGGAAGACACCTTGGCACCGGGACAATTTGTTTCTAATGTAGAAATCGCTGACCGCCGACGGGTTGAATTTGCTATTGTGTTGCCCGGTACAGGAACAGGTTCAGTGCTTTTACCGATAGATTCAAAATTTCCTATTGAGGATTATAACCGTCTTATTGATGCTGAGGAAAAATCAGAAATTGACAATGCAAGGAAAGCACTTATAACAAAAATTAAAAGTTTTGCAAAAGATATACACGACAAATATATATTACCGCCTAAAACCACGGATTTTGCGTTGATGTTTTTACCTACAGAAGGTCTTTACGCCGAAGTTATCAGAGACGCTGCTCTTTTTGAAGAACTTCGAGACAAATATAAAGTAACAGCCGTCGGTGCGGCAACCCTTTCTGCTTTTCTAAGCTCGTTGCAATTAGGTTTTAAAACTATTGCGATTGAAAAACACTCAATTGAAGTATGGGATACATTACGCTTAGTTAAAACAGAATTTGCAACCTTTGAAAATCTGTTGACAAAAGCTCGTGCGAAGATTCAAGAAGCAGATAACACTCTCGATACAATGGTTGGTACACGCACTCGTGCTATAAATCGTGCCTTAAAATCGGTAGAATCGGAACAGTTGGAAGTATGATTAAATCAGTTTACAGGACTCCTCTTACCATGCCGATAACCCAGTCGGTCACCATCGGAAATACTGTATATATCCCTAAGGCAGAGCCTTTTGAAGAGATTGACCAGTCGCCGCAGGTCTCTGCCGGTGCGGAGAGCCAAAAGGCGATCGAAGAGGCTATCGAAAAGGGTATCAGCGAGGGGCTTGAAGAGGCTTTGTCCCGTATAAAGGGGCAAACTCAGGACGAACAGGACAAGATTTTAGGGGTAGCAAAAGAATCGGCGAGGCAAATTGAAGAGGATGCAAGAGCCGCCGCAAACACGGTTATGGAAACGGCAAGAACCGATGCCGAAAGCCTGCGGGCAAAGGCTATTGAAGACGGCTACTCGCAGGGCTTTGAAACAGCAAAGACCGAGATACTCGACAAATACAACAAATATATAGATGCGGCGGCAAAGCTTCTCTCTGACATAAACGCACGCAAAGAAAGTTATTTTCATTCAAACGAGGCGGAGCTTCGTGCAACCGTTTATGTTATCGCAGAAAAGATAGTGCGAAGCGAGATTACAACCCGCCCCGAAGCCGTTGAGAGTATTATAGCAGACGCGGCGAAGAAATATCGGAACTCCAAGTATCTTAAAATATCAATGGCAGACAACGAGGAATCACGCAAACTGAAGGTTGACGGCTCCTTTGTCAAACAGCTTATACCGTACATCGAACATATCGACGTCGAACTTTCCGACGAAGCTCCCGAAGGCACGATAATCCTTGACGACGGCGATGAGGTTACAGACGCTTCAATCCCCACACAGCTTGAACTGCTTAAAGAGATTCTCAAGAATACGAGAAACAGTAAGTGATAGATTTTGAAAAACTCCGCAGGACGGTAAAGCAGACCGATCTGTATAGATACAAAGGCAAGATTGAGCAGATTGTCGGTATGACCATCGCAGCTTCCGGTCCCGAGGGGAACGTGGGCGATATCTGCAAGATATATAAAAACAGACGCGGACAAAGCGGGCAATCAGGGGCAGAGCTCGAAAGCATATACGCAGAGGTTGTCGGGATATCGGACGGAAAGATAATGCTGATGCCCTACACAGACATCGAAGGCATAGGACCCGGTTCGATAGTCGAAAACACCGGCGACAAACTTAAGGTCGGCGTGGGAAAAGAGCTTGTCGGGCGGATAATAAACGCTATCGGCGAACCCATCGACGACAAACCTGCTCCGAAAACTTTACACAGCTATCCCATCGCGGGTGTCCCCGTTAATCCTCTCACACGTCCGCGAATTGAAGATATAATTCCTTTCGGCGTTAAAGCCATCGACAGCCTCCTCACCATCGGCAAGGGTCAGCGTATCGGCATCTTCGCAGGTTCCGGCGTCGGAAAATCAACGCTCATGGGGATGATCGCCAAGGAAGTCAAGGCGGATATCAATGTTATCGCTCTTGTGGGCGAGCGTGGGCGTGAAGTAGTCGAATTTATCGAACGCGATTTGGGCGAAAAGGGTATGGCACGTTCCGTTTTGGTGGTTGCAACCTCCGACCAGCCCGCGATGATGAGAAACAAATGCCCCCTCACCGCGACGGCGATTGCCGAATACTTCAAGGATCAGGGCTTGGATGTCCTGCTGATGATGGACTCCCTCACCCGATATGCAATGGCACAGCGTGAAATCGGTCTTGCAACGGGCGAAGCTCCCATAGCAAGGGGCTACACCCCGTCAATCTACACCGCAATGCCAAAACTTCTCGAACGTGCCGGGAACTTCGACAAAGGTTCCATAACCGGCGTATACACAGTGCTTGTTGAAGGCGACGACACCAACGAACCCATCTCCGACACCGTCCGCGGTATCATTGACGGACACATAATCCTCTCCCGCAAAGTCGCGGCTCGCAACCACTATCCCGCAATTGAGGTGCTCGAATCGGTATCCCGTCTCATGACCGAGATCACCGACAAGGAGCAGCAGGAAGCGGCGGCTAAGATGAGAAATCTCCTCTCCGTTTACTATGCGAACTTCGACCTCGTTTCAATCGGTGCCTATAAACGCGGCTCTAACCCGAAACTTGACGAGGCACTCCGCAAGATAGATAAAATCAATGCCTTTTTACAGCAAGCCACCGATGAATCGTTTGAATATGACGATACATTAAAAATGCTTTCCGAGGTTGTAGCATAAAGAATGAAGAAGTTTCAGTTTAGTTTAGGCAAGCTCAAAGGCTATAAAGAACAGCTTCTTGACAGGGAGAAAAACAGCCTTGCGTTCATAACTGCCCAGCGGCAAAAACTTGAAGACGAAAAGGAAGCCGCGATTATCGAGCTTCGCCGCTCATCGGCTGAATTTTCCGACAGAGCAAGGGTCGGCGTATCAATAATGCAGATGAACGTCTTCAAAAGTTATCAGCATTCCCTTAACATGAGGGTTAAGGATATTGACGAGGCAGTCACAGAGCTTTCACAGCGTATTGAAAAACAGCTTGAAAGGGTTGTCGAGGCAACAAAGGACGTTAAGGGGCTTGAAAAGTTAGAAGAAAGACAGCTTGAAACTTACAGAGCAGAGGAACTCAAGGCGGACGAGAATTTCATTGCGGAATATGTGAATAACATAGCGGTCCGTTCCGGTCGATATTGATGTAACGCTAATCACGTTATGTTAAATATATATTTTATAACAAGGAGGTGAAAAAGAATATGGATTACGGCAGTATTTTATCCATGGGTATGGGCACACAGGCGGTCACGGGAGATCAAAGCACGGCGGCAGTTTCTTCGTCAGAATCATCGGGCGTGAGTTTCAATGACATTTTAGGTGCATTCGTTTCCGCGAAAAACGCAGTTCCCGCAAGGGTGAGCGTTAATTCGGTTGCGAATACGGCGGCTATGACAGACATTCCGAGTGAAGTTGCAATAAGTGCAGACTCCCCCATTATCGCGGCGGTGAAGATGCTCCAAAGGGCGGACAGCAAAACGCTTGCGGCTTTAGATGACGTTGCAAAGGCTTTGGGTGGAGAGATCAGCTTGCAGGACCTTACGGCAGAAGAGCTCACACTGATGCTTGAAGGTGCACTTGAAGGTATACCCGACGAGACCTTGGGGAACCTTAACGCACTTTTAGAGGCATTCCGTCAGACAGGGGCAGAAAAGATTGCTCCCGAAACGATGTTCATCGAACCCGGATTTGCAGAGTCGGCTGTTGCGGCGGCAAAAGACAAACTTGCAGGCATTGCATCAGACCTTTTCCCGAACCTTTATGAGACTGCAGAAGATGCTTTGGCAGACGCGGCGAATTTCCCGGTACAGGTGAAACTGATCCCGCTCGTGATTGTCGGTGACAAGACCCTGACAATTGAGATTCCGGGTGAAACGGGCGATGAAAACACTTTAAGCTTATCGACAGACGAGATTTTTGAGACAGACAAGATTTTAGATCAGCTTGACCCCGCGACAATGTCCCGCATTCAGGAGCTCCTGCAAAACACAAACGTGAGCATCTATGAGGTAGTTCGTGCACTCGCGGCAGTTCCGGCAGAGGCAACAGCGGCAGATGCAGACGGTTTTATCGGCTTGGCGGTTTCCGAAACGGATTTCTTCACGACTGACAACGTCTTGGCAAGAATCGCGGCAAATAACCCGCAGGCAGACGTGGTCGCTGAGATTTCCTTTACTGACGAGAGCAAAGCAGTTCTTGAAGAGCTTCAAAACATCGTCAAAGAGGTAATAATCAAGGAAGCACCCGCTCCGACCGTGACAATCAAGGTAGACCCGCTGTTTGAACAGCGTTTCCGCGAAAGAATCCTGAATGTGTTCGCAGGTGAAACCCAGACAGAAACCGATTCGGACGAAATCGAAGAGACCTACGTGCAGCGTCCCGAAATGGCAGCTCATGTCATTAACCCGAACCCGGCAACCCCGATTGAAGAGATCGGTATGCAACCCGCACCCTTTATAGGAACAGGCTCGGAAGTTGCTCCCGAAATGCAGATCGGAAATCGAATCCTTGAGATGAAGGCAGAAAACTCGGCTGACGGAACGCAGGAGATGACGGTAGTTTTAAGACCCCGTGAACTCGGTGACGTTGCGGTGAAGATCGTGACCGAAAACGGTGCAGTTACCATCACCCTCACGGCGGCAAATGCGGACACGGCAAAACTCCTTGACCGCGGTGCTCTGACCCTCACATCACAGCTGCAAAGCGGCGGACTTAATGTGAAGGAAGTTTTGACCATAACCCCCTCCGAGGCTTCGGAAAACATGGGTCTTGACTTCACGAACGGCGAGTTTTCTGCTCGTGACGGGCAGAACCGGCAAAACGGACAGCAGGGCAGTCACAGGGCTCTCGGTGAGGAAGCACTCCCCGGCGAGATTGACGGACAGTTTACCCCCGATGATTTTATAATGAGGAGGATGAGTTTATGGCGATCAGTGTAGAAAAAGTGCAGGTTGACCCGCAATATTCATCTAAAAGCAAATACTCCGGCAACTTAGTTGACACTAACGCCGAAGTTACATCTTACCTTGACTTTAACAGTTATCTCAAGCTCTTGACAGCACAGATGTCGAATCAGGATTTCAATAATCCTATGTCCGACTCGGAATTTATCGCACAGATGGCAAGCTATTCCACGCTTGAAGCGATAAATAACATGACCAACCAATCGGCGGTGCAGTATGCGGCAGGTCTTACAGGCAAGGCTGTTACCGTTACCGACGGCAAAAACTACGAAATGGGAATCGTTGACAGCGTTACCATCACCGACGGCAAGCCCAAGCTGATGATAAACGGCTCTGCTTATGAGGCTTCAAAGCTCACAGATGTTGTTTCAGACGTGCTTTATTCCATTATGGAAAGCTTAAAGGGCGTCGAGGTTGAATACTCAACAGCGGCGGCACAGGGCAAAGGCATTGTCACAGGCGGACTTGTTGCAAACGGCGATCAATATCTGATCCTTGACGGCGACAACGTTGTTCCCCTATCCGGCATAACCCTTCCCGGCGGCGAAAATGCCGAAGAAGCTGTAGGCGAAGCCGAAAAGAACGGCGAAACCGCACTTGACGGTATCGGAGAAACCACAGCAAATGAAGAGGCACAAGCAAACGGCAACGAAACCGTTCCGGCGGAGACCGACGGCGACGACGCAGTTGACGGCATATCCACCCCCGAAGTTGATGCTTTGAGTGCGAAGGCTCCTGTTGCAGATTCACTTCCTTTAGGCGTTTTCGGAGAGCATTATCTTAACTCCGACACAGTCGAGGAAACAAAGACCTACAGCGTCGATAACCTTTCCGCTCCCGCATTTTCCGACGAAGGCGTGATTTCGCCTATGACAGCAACAGAGCTTCAGGCTTTCCTCAACAAACTTGCAACGAGCAGAGAAAACCTCCGTCAGACAGGTGCAGCAGCAATAAGCCTTGATGATTACCTCATCGGTTCAGGGCAAAAAGAACCCGATACGGACGAAATCGACGAAGCAAATACTGCAAATACTTCAAACACTTCGCAGACAACAAAAACCGCTTCCGATGCAAATCGCTTCGTGTCACAGTACGCTAACACCATCTACACCAACACAAACCCCGGCATAATCCCTTCCGACAGCCCTTACTACCGCAAGTACGCTTATGAATATCCCGCCGAAACAGCTTTGGCAGATGCTTACGGTACAAGAATGTTTGACATAAGATTCATCACAAATACCGCCATAAACGGCCGCATCAAGACGGATGACGTTATCGGCTATTCCGCGTCAGGCAAGGCAATAACCGAAATCGGCTTTTCCGGAAAAGGTCAGCTCGGCGAGATCAACACCTATGCAGACGGCACCCAGCGCGTTGAAATTATCTTCAAAGACGGTAAATGCGGATGGTACTACACATCGGGACGATACACCATCAACCAGATTACCGACCGTCAAAACTGGATACGCGACCTGACGTCGGCTGAATCAGATATCAGATACTACGCAAGCGAATATATGCCTCACGAAATCGCGGCAATGGATGCGTTTGAAGCATACGTATTACAAAATTTTTAAGAAAAATTTGTAAGTCAAAATTATTAGGAGGGCTTTTTTACCCGAAGAAATGGGGGATGGATAATGATTATCCAAAATGATTACCTGAAAGCAAGAAGCGTTTCGGTCACGACCGGACAGGTAAGCGGTTTCCC
>JAISIC010000077.1 GCA_031262225.1 Ruminococcus sp.
TATGCTTCCGGCAATATTCATCTTCCTCTATGGTGAGGAATACCTCATTGAAGGAATATCATATCAGAGCGGAGTAAAGGGATAAAGATGGAAAAACGTAAAGACAGGATTAAAAACGCGGCGATAATATTTTTGGTGGTAATGCTTGTATTAACGCTCTTTTCAAATACCATTATGAATATTTCGCTTCCTCAAGTGGCTGTGGTGATGCCGGGATATTCGGCGATATCCGAGCAAATTCGCGGTTCGGGTGCTATTGAAGCCGCGGCTTCAACAGATATTAAGATAAGCGATGCACGAAAAATCGGTGCAATAATGGTGTCTGTAGGTGATACTGTCGAAAAAGGGCAGACACTTTTCACCCTTTCCGATGATGACGAGTCGCGGATTGAAGAACTTGAGATTGCTCTTGAAACCCTTGAAAATGAATATGACAAGATGCTTCTTGCAACAGGCAAAGACTATTCCATTGCCCAGCTTGAGATAGAACAACTTGAAGATGACCTTGCGGATGCAAATAAGCAGCTTTCCGATCTTCCGACACTTAAAGCTGCATATGATGCGGCGGTTAAGGCAAGAGAAGATGCCGAAGATTCTGTAACCGATCTTGAACGTGAAAAAGAAAAGTACGATGATATGATTACCGATCTGAGCACCGGAAACTATGATTTATTGCCTAAAGCCTACATAACACAGCTTGAAGCTATAGAAGCTGAAATTGTGAAATATAACGAGAGAAAGGCAACTAACGACGAAGATATTGCCGAGTTAGAGCGGCAGATAGCCGATGTCGGTGCAGGAGACCTTTCCGCTGCCTCTGCGGCACTCAAAGCGGCACAACAGGCTGTTTTAGATATGGAGGATCAGATTACACTTGCACAGTTCGGCACAAACAATGATTCTCTTTTCGGGCTTTTAGACCAGCTTACAGAACTAAGAGCAAAAGCACGAATTGCTGTAGAAGAATATAACAATCAGCTGAGTAAAATTCAAACCGAAAATGCTCTTGAAAACAGATTGACTTCCTCAAATGCCGCAAGAACAAATCTTCAAATTCTTCTTGACAGAAAGAGAAAAGAATTATCAGACCTTCAGCTTAAAATTAATCGTGAACTTAAGTTAGAATTAACTGAGATTGAAGATAAAATAGTCACAGCGAAAAAGTCTGTAACCGATTTAACCGAAGCGGAAGCAGAAGCAAAAGAAGCTGTTCCCGGAACCGAAAAAGAGGTTGAAGACAAGGTGGAAAAAGCAGAATATGCTCTTGAAACCGCAAAAATTAACCTTAATCTCAAACAACAAGAAGATGCGGCGGCGTCGGGGCAATCGGCAGTTGACATGCAGGCAAAACTTTCGGAAGTCGAGCGTGCAAAAGCAAAGCTTGACGCTGCAAAGGGTGAAGGCGGCGGAAGTGATATCAAATCAACCGTTGCCGGAGTTGTAACAAGCATTAACGCGGTTTCCGGACAGACAACGGCAGCCGGTGAAACACTTGCATCCATTGCACTCGGCGACAGAGGATATGAGCTCAGTTTTTCTGTTTCAAACGATCAGGCAAGAAGGGTGAGTGTCGGTGTTGCGGCTGAGGTTATGTACTATTGGTATGGTGAAGCTTCGGCAAAACTTACACGAATCACTAACGACCCGTCCGACCCGAATAATAAAAAGCTTTTGACATTCACGGTTACCGGCGATGTAAGTATCGGTAATAACCTACAGCTTGCAGTCGGCGAACGTTCCTCTGAATATAGCTCCGTAATACCCTCATCCGCAATCAGAGAGGATAACAACGGTAAATTCGTTCTTGCTTGCGAACAAAAAAGCACCCCGTTCGGAAGCAGATATACAGCCGAAAGGATACCGGTAACTGTTGTTGCGACAAACGGACAGCAATCGGCTATTGACGGTTCTGTTGAAAACGGCGTATGGATTATAACTACATCGACAAAACCGATCTCCGAAGGAGTTCAAGTCAGACTTAAAAACGATTGATATACTGATATAGGGAAACAAATGAAAAAAGCGGCTGTTATCATTAATATTGCCTGTGTACTGCTTTTCGGTATATTATCGATTATCCTTGCGGTGCGGGCGCGAAGTCTTCCCGAGCAGGAAGCTCACACGAGATGGAACTCTGCCGATGTTCCGTATGCACAGGTATCTGTGTTTTATCAAAGCGGTATATCAATTGATGAGTGCTATCAAATGACCTTTGATATCGGCGATAAAGTCAAATCAAAGGTTAGAGATATCCGCGGCGAGTCAGTCGCCGCCTGTTACTGTACTGCTCCCAAAAGGCTGACATTTTCGTCAAAATCCGATATCGGTGCTAAAACTGCAGAGCTTGAAAGCTATTTCACAGATGGTGACTTCCTGTTATTTCACCCATATGAGCTTCTTTACGGAACATTTCTTAACAGCGATGCGATAATGCATGATAATGCCGTTATCGATGAAAACGCCGCTTGGCAGCTGTTCGGCAGCAGTGATGTTGTTGGTGAATACATATTCTACGGTGAAACTGCTGTATATATCTGCGGAGTTGTGAAGATACCCGATACCGATTCGGCTTATATATTCCTTGATAAAGAGCTGTCACCGCTTATAACCGGAGACCCTGCTTTGTTTCAAGTTTATGAAATTGTTCTTCCAAGCGAAGTTCCCGGCGACGGACTCTCTGTTATCAAGGAAAAGCTCGGAATAACCGATGGTGATATGAACAGTTCACGAACGGTCAGAGTTGTTGAAAACAGCAACAGAAGTTCCGTCTTAAATCTACTCAACACACTTGCGAATATTCCGAATTTGTCTGTTCGCGATGATGCAATAATTCTTCCGTCATGGGAAAATAAAGCCCGACAGCGCGATATTACCTCGGCAATGATGCTTTCAAGCATCATCTATGTTGTCTCTGTATTCACAGTAACGAACATAATAGTCCTTATAGTCCTGTTTACAAAACGCAAAATATTTTATAAATATATTAATGAGAAATTTTTATTTCCGCAATATGAAAAGCTCAAAGGAGAAAATCAGCATGAGATTTAAGAAAATAGCGGCAATTTTAACAGCCGCGATATTATCGGCAGGTGTGCTTTCAGCCTGCGGTAAAACGCCGCCGACTGCATCTAAAGATCACATTTACAGTGCGGAAATGATACTGCAAACAGACGAAAAATACGGTTATATTTCAAGTATCGTTTCGGACGGAACTGCGCTTTATTTTTACACGCAAAAGTGGGAGCAGGTTAAGGTTGACGCCCCTCTCGATGATGGCGGAGAGCCGATTGTTGTACCCGCACTTCCCATAGCGCCTCGTCTCGATATCGATGTTGTTTCTGATGTCAGTGAAGAACCGGTTGATGAAGAAGAGACCGAAGAAATCATTGAGGATACAGAAGTTGCAGACGTTGATGTTGTTGAAGACTTTGATGTTGTCGAAGACGTAATAGATATTGCCGTAACTACAGACGTTGTCAGTGATAATTCATACTATATCAGCACGACGAAAAACTACATAGTTAAGACCGATTTTGACGGTAATATCATTACCGAAAAAGAGCTTTCAAGCTACACAAGCGAAGAAAACCGATATGAAAACTTCAACAGACTGATTTGTACAGATAGCGGTAAACTTTTCGGCTACAAACAGGTTTCGACATACGGCACCGATGAAAACGGAAACTATATCGGCGAAGAAAAGAATCTGCTTGTCGAATATGACAGTAATTTGAATGAAACCGAACTATTTGATTTTATCGATATTATAAAACCTGATGAAGCAAACGGTGATTATTTCTATGTAAATGCACTGCTTGTTGACAACAATGATAACGCATATGTAACGAGCGGTACTCGCATATTTGCAATTGATATTCCGACAAAACAGATAATACTCGACCTTGACTTGATGAAGGATGAGACCGGCACAGGTGTCAGCGATATGTATCTTCAAAATCTATACATGATGCCGGACGGCTCTGTCGGAGCGGTGCTAAATACCTACACTATTATTGATGACGAATATACAAACGTAACAACGCTTTCGACTGTAAACCTTGCCCAGAAAAAACTAAATGATCCTGTCGATTTCCCGAATATCTATAATGCTGTTCCGGCAGAGGGCGACTATTCCTTCTACTATTCCGACCAGATTGCTGTTTACGGCTACAATAAGGATTTTACGGAACGTTCGGTTATTGTTGATGTTTTGGCTTCCGGTATTTCAAATATCGGGATCAACACACTGATTCCGCTTTCGCCGACTGAATTTATTACTTCGGGATATGATGAAGATTCGGCTGTCGAAGGTCTCTTTAAGCTTACAAAACTTGATCCCGAAACAATTCCGGACAAAAAGCTTTTAAAGGTTGCATCTCTATATCAGGACTATTATCTTATCCGTTATGTTCGTGAATTCAACAAAACTAATACCGAGTATCAAATAGAACTCAAAGACTATTCATCAACCGGCTATACTAATTTCAATCAGGTTGTTACAAGCTTCAATAACGACATTATAGCAGGGAATATCCCCGACGTAATCTACCTCAACGAACAGGTACCGTATGACAGCTATGTTTCAAAAGGCTTGATGATGGATCTTACTCCGCTTTTTGAAAAGGATCCCGACCTGAATATGGATATGCTTGTTCCTTCAATGGTTGAAGCTTTGAGCGTTGAAGACAAACTCTACAGCATCGCACCCTATTTCTCGATACGCACACTCGTAGGTAAAGAATCCATCTTCGGAAATGAAACAGGACAGACGCTCGCAGAGCTTGAAGAAAAGGCAAAAGCAATTCCGGGTGCAAAGCTCTTCCAGTCAACAATGACAAGAAATGAATTTATGAACTCTTTTGTCTATAACGTGATGGGTAACTATATCGACAAGGAAACCGGCGAATGTTACTTTGACACACCTGATTTTGAAGCACTTTTAGAACTTGCAAAAACCTTCCCGGAAGAGTTTAACTATGATAACTATGACTGGATGGCAGAAGAGAATGCATACAGAGAGAACAGAACGCTTCTTAATTTCGCATATGTTTCTGATTTCCGTTCTGTTGTAAATACTGAAATAACTACCTATGATGATGCCATTGTCTACTTAGGCTATCCCGCTCATGACGGCGAAACCGGTATTCTTGCATACTTACAGGGTGAAGTCGGAATAATGGCAAAGGCTAAAAACCCTGATGGTGCATGGGATTTTGTGAAAGGTTTGGTCACATATCGCGAGGAAGCTCATCAAAACAGCCCATCCCAGCGCGGAATGTTCCCGATACTTCAAGCAGACCTTGATCTGTATGCAAAAGAGGCTATGGATCGTCCGTTCTACTTTGACTATGAAACCCGCGAAAAGATATACTATGATAATACTACTTGGGTAGGTGACGGCGAAGTTTCCGTTCCGAACAACACAGAAGCCGATAACGCAAAGGTATATGCACTCATCGACGGTATCTCCACCGTTATGCGTTCCGATAACGAACTTCAAAATATCATCGAAGACGACATAAAAGCATTCTTCTCCGGGCAGAAAACTGCAAAAGAAACTGCCGCAATTATTCAAGACAGAGCTTCCACATATATAACAGAATCAAGGTAATAATAAAGGTGCGGGTCTTAACAGGCTCGCACTTTACTTGAAAGGATTTATTATGTCATATACTACTATTAAACTTGCAGATGATCTTTGGGCGATTGAAGAGGGTTTTGTAAGAGCATTTTTACTGCACGGAGGGAAGGGGAGTTTGCTTATTGATGCTTGTATGAGCGGCGGTGATGAGTTAAGGGAAACAGTACTCTCGATAACAGGCGGAGTTCGCCCGACTATGACCGTAACCCATACTGACGGCGACCATATCGGGGGATTTAACGAAAATGATACCGTCTTTATTCACCCAACCGAGTTTTATCACTTGGGAGATCACAGATTCAATGTATTGTCACTTTGGGAGACTGACAGCTTTCAAGCGGGGAACAGGAACCTCCGAGTTAGGCTGATACCGGGACACACACCGGGCAGTATCGCCCTTATTGATTATGAAGCGAAGATGATTTTTATCGGCGATTCCGTCTCAGACAGTCATGTTTTCATGTTCGGAAACGGCAGAAATATTGATGCTTATATCGAAAGTCTTACGATGCTTAAAACTGAATTTGGCGGTTACGGCTTCTATGCCTGCCATGGGACAACTGTACTACCGCCATCCGCTCTTGACAAACAGCTTGAATGTGCCCTAAAGGTCAGAACAGGGGAGATAACAGGGGAAGAGGCACCTCACATGAAAGGGTGCAAACTGTACAGCTATAACGGTGCGGCGTTACTTTATTAGAATGCTAATTCACATTTATTCAACAAAATGTTCAATAAATATACCTTTTTTTAAAAATGAAAATATGTTATACTAAATTTAATTTTGATTAAATTGAGGTATATACATGGGCGAAATGTTAATGTCTTGGGGTGACGTCTGGACGGTTGTACTGACCGGTATATCTATAGTGTTTGTTGCACTTGTCATCCTTATCGCAATCGTTTGGGCGTATGGAAAGATATTTCAAACGATTGAGAAAAAAAAAACAGACCGGGTAACCCCTGACAACGGAATATCTGTACCTCTGACAGAATCTGTTACCTCAAAGAGCACGGGTACTGCCGACGGAGTTTCATCCGAGGTAGTTGCCGCTATAACTGCTGCGGTCTACGCATTCACGGACGGCAGGGGAGTTGTGACGGGAATTAAAGTACAAAAACGCATACAGAACGGCAGACGCAGAAGTACCGAATGGGGATATGCAGGAACAGTTTCTGCTATGAAAAAATTAAACAGGATAGGGCGGTAGAGAAAAATGGAAATAGGATCTTTCGGTGAAACCGTCCAAGGTCTCCTTAACGAATCAGGAATAATGAATATAACATGGCAACAGGTGATAATGATTTTCATTTCATTTGTTTTCATGTATCTGGCTGTAAAAAAACAGTTTGAACCGCTCTTGCTTTTACCGATTGCGTTCGGTATGCTTTTAACAAACCTTCCCTTATCGGGAATGTATCACCCCGAACTTTTTATTGCAGGTGCCGACGGTCATGTTGATTTTGCAAATGTGCTTCACAACGGCGGACTTCTTGACCTTCTTTACCTCGGCGTTAAGCTTCAAATCTTCCCTCCGCTTATCTTCTTGGGTATCGGCTGTATGACCGATTTCGGACCTCTTATAGCCAACCCGAAAAGCTTTCTTTTGGGTGCGGCGGCACAGATCGGTATATTCCTAACCTTTATCGGGGCGGCTTTCTTCGGATTCACACCCGAAGAGGCAGGATCAATCGCTATAATCGGCGGTGCAGACGGTCCGACCGCAATATATGTTTCAACGCAGCTTTTGGCGGGCGGTGACTTCGATATAGATGTCGGAGTAATAGCACTTGCGGCTTATACATACATGGCACTTGTTCCGGTTATTCAGCCTCCGATAATGAGACTTTTAACCACCAAGGAAGAACGTGCCGTGAAGATGGATTCACTTCGCCAAGTTTCAAAGACAGAAAAGATTCTTTTCCCCATAATCGTTACAATAGTTATAAATTTTATTGTTCCGTCAGCAACACCTCTTGTGGGTATGCTGATGCTCGGCAACCTCTTCAAGGAATCGGGCGTTGTCGGTAGACTTGAAAAAACAGCACAAAATGAGCTGATGAACATTGTAACCATCTTCTTGGGTGTTTCGGTAGGTGCGACCACCACCGCTGAAAAGGTTTTGAGCCCGAAATTCTTACAGGTTCTCCTCCTTGGTGTTGTTGCTTTCGCAGTTGGTACCGCATTCGGCGTGATTTTCGGAAAAATTATGTATCTTGTTTCCGGCAAGAAGATCAACCCTCTTATCGGTTCGGCAGGTGTTTCGGCTGTGCCTATGGCGGCTCGAATATCGCAAAAGGTCGGTGCGGAAACAGATCCGACAAACTTCCTTCTAATGCACGCTATGGGACCTAACGTTGCGGGTGTAATCGGTTCTGCCGTTGCCGCAGGTGTACTTCTCAACATTATAGGATAAAAATGAATGTTTTAACAATCGGAATAGTTGTAAGAAACGAAGAAGCTAAGCTGTCGAAATGTCTTGACAGCTTAGCTTCTCTTCGTGAAAAGGTACCTTCAACACTTGTTATAACCGACAACGGTTCAATTGACGAAACAAAAAAGATTGCAAAAGAACGTGCCGATATTTATAAAGAAAGTGAAGTTGACGGCGATTTTTCAGAGCTGCGTAATACCGTTTTTGAATCCGTTAATTCGGAATGGTTTTTCTATATTGACGCTGACGAGACAATAGAAGATTCCGAAAAAATCATAGAGTTTTTCACATCGGGTGACTATAAAAATTTCGATTGTGCCTCGGTTAATATCGAGAGCAAGCTGTCGAATGATAAAACGATAGTTATAAAATCTGTACGTCTATGCAAATTTACGCCCGAGACACGTTTTGAAGGACTTATTAACGAAACTCTGATAACAGATTATGAAAGCTGTAAAAATCTCGATATTTCTTTTATTCATACAGGATTCATGCCCGATAAAATCCGTGCTCGCGAACTGCGAAATGTTCCGATACTCCGCAAAGAAATTGAGCTTAAAGTGTCGCCCGACAGGGTCATTAAGTCATATCTAATGCTCGGTGAGGCACTCTATAAATATGACCCGGAAGAGACGGAAAAAAACTGGGAAGCGGGAATAAAGCTTGCTGTCGAAAATAAAGGGCTTTATCTCTTTATTCTTCTTGCACGCTTTGAACGGTACTATTTTGAACTCGGACGCTTTGACGATGTTTATGCCGCACACGAGCGTTATAAAAATTATCGTGAAAATTCATTTGAACGTGATATCTATCCCGACATAGAGGATGCTTATTTTTACGGTTTATCTGCGGAAAAGAAGGAAGACTGCGAAACAGCTGTAAATGAGCTTTCGCGTTTTGAAGCGTATATCAAAGTTTTTAATAATGACAGTTTTGCTCTTGACAGACTGCTTTTCCCGGCGATAGCGATAACCGATAACTATATTGAGACAGCAAAAAATACGCTTACAACGGCAAGCATGAAATCGATGCACTATGATGTTGCACTTTCAAGACTTATGGCAGATCCGAAAGCTTCCGGCGAAATGCTTCTTTGCATGGATAAGATTTCAGATTTCACCTTCCTGCCGCAGTTTTTCACACTCGAAAACGCAGAAAATGTTTTTTCAGATTATCTTCCAAAAGCCGATCACCCGATTGAAATGGCGGCAGAAGTTGTAAAAATCAAGGGCGAGGAATGCGATGAAGCTATAATACACCGTTTTCTTACCGATCCATTTGACCCTGATATTGAATCACTTCACACTAAAAAGGTAATTATCATTTACCTTACAAAATCGGGCAAAGAGATAGAAGACCTTGAATACTTGACATATGAATACATTAACAGAGTTTATGAAACTACCGATTCGATACATTATTCCGAGTTTATTAACAAAGCTTTAATGGCGATTTCGCACAAATCCGAGTGATTTTGTAACCGTTTAGTTATTTTCAACAAATTTTCATCCAAATATTCAGCAGACAAATTTCGACTTTTCTATTTACAAAACCGTTTAATTAATGTATAATTACATTAATCATCTACTCGTTGTAATTTTGGTAATCCACATGGGAGAATATTACAGATGGCGGCAACACAACTGCAAAATAACAGCTTTGCGCGGATTATCACTATGCTTCGCCGCGAAAAAGGGGTAAGCCAGAAAGCGGCTGCCGATGCATTAGGCGTTAGTCAGGCTTTGCTTTCACACTATGAAAAAGGTATACGCGAATGCGGCCTGACCTTTGTACTGCGGGCATCAGAATATTATGGAGTATCCTGTGATTACCTTCTCGGACGCTCACCTGAAGTTTCCGGTAAAACAATCAGTTATAATGATATGCCCGAAGAAGACAGCTCAAAAAAAGAGCGTATTGCTCCTTCCGACATGATGCTTCAATTCAATAAAAAGCTTATAAACAATGCCGTTTCAATACTTTTCACTCTGATTTCACGTACGAAAAGCCAATCGCTTGTGAAAAATGCTTCTCTTTATCTTATGACAGGCATATATGCGGCATTTCGAGTAGTGCATCTGTCAAATTCCAATAATGACAAATTGTTTTTTGAAATACCCGAAGAAACAGCATTTGCCATGTGTTCCGCATCACAGGGGTCACTTCTTGCCAATATGGTAGCCTCTGCAAAGGGACTGAAACTCGGCGATGCGGATGTGTGTAAAGAAACAGATGAAACATCAATCACCTCAACGTCTCTCACAGACGAATTTCCCGCAACGGCCTCCGCAATTTTGAATGTTGTGAAGAATGCCGAAGCACATATTCAGATCTTAACCAATGCAGATGCCTAATTAATAAGCTCATTACATAGCAAAAAGACCGCCTCTCGACGGTCTTAATTTTTTTACTGCTATTTCTTATAGATAATCGCAAGAAGTGCATCGGAATATGAGTCGGTGAACAGTATTCCCGAATTATCTTCACCGGAAATATCGTAGCACATAGCTACAACAAAATCAAACTCACCGCTTGTGTAAAGCGGAATTATATTTGTAAAAGAAGTATCTGCAAATCTTAAGGATTTTCCTTGACTGTCAGCAAAGCGAGACATAAGCTCAATTTCAAAGCCGGTGGGATTGCCGTTTTTATCCGGCATTACAAAAGGTGCACATTCAGTATTAATCCCGATTGTATATTCACCGTTATCAACGCCGTTTTGAGCTTTGAAAACATCTGTAATAGCCGGAATATTTTCGGGGTCATATTCATCAACCCAACGCTTTGACATATCTGCAAGTGTTCCGTCGGCAGTTATCTTTGCTAAAAAAGAGTTGAATAGCTCGGCTGTTTCATCATTCTTCGCCATTGCGGCATAATCAAAACTTGCGTATTCCTCAGGAATTAGTGAAATAGCATATTTGTCAGTTCCGATTTCATTTACCCAAGGTACAGACGCGGTGTAGTCGCCGATGAGAGCATCGACAGCACCGCTCTCAAGAAGTGCAACACCCTCGTTGGCGGTTTCATAAATTATAATACTTTTTGAATCAAAAATGTCTTCTGCAATGTTTTGATATCCGGTACCATCAAGAACACCGAATTTCTTTCCGACAAAATCTGTATAGGGACGTTCATCGATCGAAAGCGGTATATCTGTTCGGATATTTTGCTTACAGGCAGAAGTCATTACAGCAAGCAGTACTGCAAGCAAAAGTGGAATTAATCTTTTCATATACATTTCCTTTTATTATGCAAAATTATTGCTCATTATGATTATAACAATTATATATAGAAAAGTCAAGTGTTTTATGAAAATTATTAACAAAATTTAAATTTTAACTAAAACTATGTATGCATATTGACAAACTATATTATATATGATATAATTTATCTATACTATAAATTTCGGAGGCGAAAATGTCATCTATCGAATATCTGACGGAACTGCGTTCATATCTTGACACTCTGCCTGATGCGGAATGTGAAGCTGCTGTAGCATTTTATAGCAATGAATTTGACAAAGGCGACAGCGAAACTTCGGTCATGCTCAGGCTTGGCAACCCCTATTCGCTTGCAAAGAGGATTATTGCCGAAAGCTCCGACTTCAACGACAGTTCTGTATATAGAAATCTGAAAAAAGACGGTATGACAAATGCTGTCTTCCCTAAAGTTGATTATAAGGAACCGGAAAAAGAGATTCTGCCGAAGGTTAAGACCGCTTATGATAAACTAAAGCCGAGTTATTCATCCCCGCCTCCGCCCAAATACATAAAATCGGAAAAACGCACAAAGGGAGTTATAATCGGCGTTTTTATAGCTGTGTTTGCAACGGCATTCTTTTTTCTCGCAATTGGCGGTCTTGTCGGTCTAAGAAGTTATCAGATATCCCATCAAGCCTTTGAAGAAGCCTTTGAAGATACGGCAATGCCGGTACATGAAATTATCGCAGAGACTAACGTTTTAGATGAAACTGTCCTGCCAAGCAGTCCTGTGATAAACAGCATTTCGATTGATGCTACAAATACCGACGTAACATTCGTGTATGGTGACAGTTACATAGTAGAACATAGCGGCTCTGTTGATATCTCAAACTATGGCGAGCGGGTTGAAATTACCGGCAACGGCGGTGAAATAAGAATTTGCATAACCGATGATATCGATAATTTGAATATTGTTATGACAGGCGGATCACTTACAACGGCAGATCATGATATTTCAAATTTAACCCTTAACTTGACAGGTACTGAAATTTTCATAATCGGGTAGAGACAAAGAATAGTACAACCCCAAACCCTCATATGCTTTATGGGGGTTTTTATTATGATATTTTCACTTGCAGAGCTAAGGGGTAAAGAAGTTATTAACATTGATGACGGCAGGAAGCTTGGATATATCGACGAGGTAGAGTTTGACAGCGTAAGCGGCGGTATATCGTCGCTTATTATCTACGGCGAAGCAAAGTTTTTCGGCGTTTTCGGGCGTGAGGAAGATATTGTTATCCCGTTTTCCGATATAGATCTTATCGGGATAGACACAATTCTAATAAAAAAGCATAATGCTGTGCATCTTAGTCAAATTTGACGTTAAATTTAAGAAAAGACTTGCATAAAAGTTTTATATATGCTATAATTGTATACAGAGAAATTTTGAATAAGGGTTATATTAATGAAAATCAGCGATCCAAAGCCTATCGTCAAGAACAAAATCACCATTGACGAGCGGATATTAAAATATGCCGAAAAGGCGGAGGCAAACTGTGCTCTGCGTTTTTCGGAGATTGCCAGAAACGCCCGCGTAAACGGTGAGAAGGTATTAAACGCCTTTATAAATAATCGCATGAGTGCCGCTTGTCTCACCGGAACCACCGGTTATGGTTACGGCGATATCGGCAGAGATACAATCGACAAGGTTTTTGCTGAGGTTTTCGGTGCAGAAGACGCACTTGTCAGACACAACTTTGTATCAGGAACACACGCGATAACAACCGCACTTTTCGGGATACTCCGAACCGGCGACAAGCTTGTCAGCTTAACAGGCAAACCGTATGATACCCTGCATGACGGAATATGCGGAGATGCGGACGGTTCACTCGAAAGTTTCGGAATTAAATATGAACAGTCGGAGCTTCTTCCCGATGGCACAGCAGACCTTGCCGATATTTTCATGAAGGGTAAGGATGCGAAGGTCGGCTTCATCCAGCGTTCGAGAGGCTATTCGCTTCGTCCTGCTCTGACTATATCGATGATTGCCGAGATAATCAAATCCGCACGAAACGCAAATCCCGATATAATTATCATTGTAGACAACTGTTACGGAGAATTTATCGAAGCTGCCGAACCCTGTAATGTCGGTGCAGACCTTATTGTAGGGTCGCTCATTAAGAATCCCGGCGGAGGAATCGCCGAGACCGGCGGTTATATCGCCGGAAAAGCGGAACTTATCGAAAAATGTGCAGACCGACTTACTGCAATCGGAATGGGCAAAGAGGTCGGCTGTTCTTTGAATCAAAATAAATTCATAGCACAAGGGCTTTTCATGGCTCCCGAAACAGTTGCCTCGGCACTGAAAACTGCAGCATTTGCAACAGAAATATTCACGCTTTTGGGGTTTAAGACCTATCCTTCGCCCGATGAAAGGGTTGGGGATATTGTTACTGCAATAAATATGCCGGATGAAAAGAGCCTTATCTCGTTCTGTAAAGGCATACAGAAGGGATCGCCCATCGACAGCCATCTCACCACAGAACCTTGGGATATGCCGGGTTATGACAACAAGGTCATCATGGCGGCAGGTGCTTTCAATATGGGTTCATCTATTGAAATTTCATGCGATGCCCCGATACGCGAGCCTTACACCGCATATCTTCAAGGCGGACTTACCTACACAACCGGAAGGCTTGCAATTCTCTGCGGACTTCAGGAAATGCAGATTAACCATTCGTTAAAGCTCTTTTAGAAAGGTTTTCAAGTGAAAAGTATAGGATTTTTAGGTGCCGGCAACATGGGCGGTGCTATTATAAAAGGAATTACCAATAAGCTCAACGATTTAGAAATCAACGTTTTTGATCTTGATGCGGAAAAAGCATCTGAGCTAAAAAAATACAATGTTACCATATTAAAGTGTGAAGCAGATATACTTAATAGCAGTAAATATGTCTTTTTAGCGGTAAAGCCGCAAAATCTGCCCGAACTCTTGCCGAAGATATCGGAGTTCATAAATGAAGAAACTGTAATAATCTCCATATGTGCGGGGATATCGGGCGAATATATCACAAAACACATAGGCAAGACGGCAAAAATCGTTCTTGCCATGCCTAATACACCGCTTTTGCTCGGAAAAGGTGCAACTGCAATTTCAAGAATGTCGGGAGCAAGACTTCCCGGCGTAACAGACGAGGAATTTGCCTTTGTAAAAGAAATCTTCGATTGTTCCGGTGTCAGCGTCGAAATTCCGCCCGACAGAATGAAAGAGATTATCTGCATAAATTCCTCAAGCCCTGCTTTCATCTACCTTTTCGCAAAGCCTTTCATGGATTTTTGCAAAAATAACGATATTTCCGACGACGCCGCAAAACTTCTTTTCACACAAACCCTAATCGGTGCCGCCGATATGATCGGCAACAGCGGAATTGGCATTGACGAGCTTATAAAGATGGTTTCAAGCCCGGGAGGAACAACTATAGCCGGACTTTCGGCACTTTATGAAGGGAATTTCACCGATACCGTTTATGAAGCTCTGAAACGTACTACAAAGCGAGCTTATGAACTCGGCGGCAAATAGTAATATATGATTTCGGACAGGCATAAACTTCCAATATACGGACAAGACATCATTAAAGGAAGATTATGCATGACCAAAAGCATTAAAAACCGAGGATACATAAGCCTGATACTTTTATCAGCAGTTTTCGTTGTCGGAATTGCTGTCGGAGTTATACTCACCGCACAGTATACAGATATTGATGATAAACCTGTGTATTTTGATTATTATCGGTATTTTCATAGTAAGGATTTTTTGACGAATTTAATCGATCGATTTTCATTGACATTTTTTTCGCTTCTCTTAATTTTCTTTCTCGGTTTCGGGAGTATATCAACACCATTTTTACCGATTTCACTGCTTTTTTACGGATATAAAACAGGAGCTTCGCTTATTCTGATCTATATGACCTATCCGGCAGATGAAATTTTCGGAGTACTGATAACAGAGATACCGTTTGCGGTATTATCGGGACTGATTTTGATTACAGCCTGCAGAGAATCTATGCGAATGTCAGTATCAATATGGCGTGTAACAATAGCGGCAAGCAGTATCTATACTCCGGTTGATTACAAGCTTTTCATCAACAAATTTATCATACTTACAGCCGCACTCTTGGCTGTGTCGGCTATAAATACAACTTTTTCATACATAATAATATAAAAACAAGGGGAATGTTTAAATTGGGAATATTCAGTTCGGATTACGGTAAAGCAGGACCGGGAATAGCGAAAAATGCACCGCGAAAAAAATCTTTTTTCAGATTTTTTGACCTTTTTTTTCGTAAGTTCTGGAAGCTTATCGCACTTAATTTAATTACCTTTTTGCTATGTTTGCCGATTGTGACAATAGGACCTGCAATTGCAGGAATGACAAGGGTTATAAGAAGTTTTACCCTCGAAAAAAGTATCTTTATGATGCATGAATTTTGGAAGGGTTTTAAAGATAACTGGAAGATGTCAGTCCCTGTCGGGCTTGTCGATATTTTTGTTTTAGTGTCGGTCATAACAGGGCTTTATATCTATCCGAGAATGGCAAATCAAGCCGAGGGCAACGGAACACTTTTTATTGCTCTTTGTGTGATTTCGGTAAGTTTCGGATTAACCCTTTTGATGATGAACTTTTATATCTTCCCGATGATTGTCGCTGTTGATTTGAAGCTCTTACAGATAATAAAAACAAGTTTCTTTTTAACTGCTCGTGCTCTCTTAACAAATCTGATAACACTTTTGATATTTGCTGTAATTATTTTCTTGGTTGTTTTAGGTTCATTATATAACTACCTGCTTTTGATAATCGTTCCGGTTATTCTGCTTTCGCTTTTGTGCTTTATTGTCGTTTACAGGAGTTACCCCGTTATACAAAAGTTTGTTATCAATCCTTTTTATGAAGAACGCGGAGAAGAAAATCCCGAGCTTTTAATCGGCAGGTCCGATTCAAATGTATTCACTGATAAAGGCGGTCAAGAAGCTCCGATTGCCGCTAAATCTAAAAAGAAGACTATCTCTTAAATTTTCGGAGGATATATGCGGATATTTTACGCAGATAATAAATTCTTTGATTATATGGGAAGAATTGATCTTTCCGTTCATACTGCACCGCAGTTTTTTTACGCCGGTTCGATGGTGCGTTTTCGCTTTACCGGAACATCACTGTCGGTGATACTTAACCGTTTTGAAACTTGCGGCTCACAATGGATTACCGCCGTTATTGACGGAAAAGAATACTATGTTAAGAGTGATTTTGCCGACAACGGCATTGATATTGTTGTAAACTTTACTGATGATCTTGAAGACACCGTTCATACAGCTTGTATTGTAAAGCGTCACGAAACGAATGAAAGATTTATTTTCAAGGGTGCTATAGTTAAAAATCTCATTCCGCCCGCTTTTGAGGATGACTTGAAAATCGAGGTTTTCGGCGACAGCGTTTGTGCGGGCGAGCTTACTGAACTTTCGGGATTTGATGGGTGCGAAGATCCGGAGAATACTAATTTAGCTTATGATAATGTGCTTCACAGCTTTGTAATGATTGCAGCAAAAAACTTGAACGCGAAGATACATAACAATTCACAGGGCGGTCTTGCACTCCTTTCGGGCACAGGTTGGTTTCATATGCCGGACTTATTCGGGCTTGAAGATAGCTTTGATAAAATGTGTTACGTTTCGGATCTCGGAAAAGTTTCAAAATGGGATTTCACCCGTTATATACCCGATGTTGTGATTATCGAAGTAGCACAAAACGACTCTCATAACGGCATAACCGATACTATCGACCTTTCAATGAAGAATCCCGAACATAAAAAACGCTGGTCAGATAAATATAAAGAGATTGTCAGAACCCTGCACTCGTACTATAAAACAGCAAAATACATATTCACGACAACCATTCTAAACCATGAGGAAGAATGGGATAAAACGCTTATTGAAATATCAGACGAGCTTAACAAAGAAGGCATAAAGTGCTATAAAAATACATTTACAAATAACGGTTGCGGAACTCCCGGTCATCCTCGTGCAAGCGAACAGCAAAAGATGGCGGATGAACTTACTGCATTTATAAGAGAGAAGATTTTAAAATGATTGATGTGATTGAATGCTTTGAACTTGAAGAAGCAAAACGAGAAATTTCGCAGCTTCAAATACGTCTGTCTGAATCGGAAAAGTTAAACCGACAAAGGAATACGTTGCTTGAAGATATTGTCGGGAATATACGCATAAATCTCAACAACATTATCGGAAAAGCTGTTATAGCAAAAACGCGTCCCGAAACGGTGTCTGAAAATGCTGATTCAATAATTGAATCGGCAAGAGCGGTTATTGAACTTGCAAATAACGTTTTGGATATTACGATGACAGATGAACAAAAACTATTCCTCAACGAATCGCAGTTTGAAATAGGCGAATTTTTTGAAAATATTAAGTCGGCGGTTATGTCATCAGTACGTTCAAAATCTCAAAGGTTAACCGTGTCATATAAAGATATCAAGCATTCGGCGGTAATCGGAGACAGCGCAAGACTTCAAACGATATTTACAAATTTAATTTCTAATGCTGTAAAGTATACACTAACTGGCGGTGTTATAAAGGTAACCGTCACAGAAACGGAGTATAAAAAGGGAATTTGTTGCTTCCTCGTTCAGATTTCCGACAACGGTGTCGGCATGACAAAAGAAAAGCTTAAAAATATCCTTTCACCGCATTCGTCTTTTTATGGTATTCCGCTTGCAAGCGAGCTTATAAAGCTTTTCGGCGGAAATATCCGTATTGACAGCAACCCGGGAATCGGAACAAATGTATATGTAAGCTTCACCCTTAAATCGCTGATTTCGGAGGAGTATATCGAATCGAAGCCTGAGTATTCTTTTGCAGGAAAACGAATTTTACTTGTTGAAGACAACGAAATTTCAAGAGAAATGTTTACCGAGATGCTTGAATCAGAGGGCGCAGTTGTCAAAGAAAGCAATGACGGAGAAACTGCGGTAAAAACTTTTGAAAATTCTCCCGTAAATCACTTTGATATGATTTTCATGGATATTGCCATGCCCGGTATGGATGGTATTGAAGCGACAAAATATATTCGTTCTATGTATCGTCCCGATGCAAAAACTATTCCGATTATCGCACTTACTGCGAAAACTCCGGGCGAAGAGGTTGCACGAGGTTTGAATGTCGGTATGGATGCATATGAACAGAAACCTTTTGACCTGAATCGTATCAGACGGCTTCTCACCGAACTAAACGTGTAAATTATTAACGGAGGTATTTCATGAGTGTATTTAACTGTGCGGCGATTTTTTCCGATAACATGGTACTCCAGCGTAATAAGCCGGTCAGCGTTTGGGGTTTTGCATATAACTGGTGTGAGATTGAAGTTACAGTCGGTGACTACTCTGCAAAAGCGATTGCCCGCCGCAATAAGTGGGAGGTTACATTACCGCCGATGCCTGTTGCGACAGGACTGACAATGACAGTAAAAAACCTTGAAAATCCTTCGCAGTGTATTACATTTAAAAATGTCGCTATCGGAGAAGTTTGGCTTGCCGGCGGTCAGTCTAATATGGGTGTAACACTTTTTGATGCTAAGGGCGGCAAAGAAATCATCGAAAAGGCGAAAGAAGCGGGTGCTTCCGGTGAAAAAGATATACGTTTTTATTATACCAAAAAGATCGCATATATGGATGAATATAATCTCATTGATGAACGAGACAATGGTTGGAGAACAGTTTCCGATAATATGAATGACTGGTCGGCGGTTGGTTTCGGTTTTGCATGGGAACTTGCCGATCTGCCTGAGCTAAAAGGCTGCCCAATCGGTATTTTGGGCTGTAACTGGGGCGGAACTTTAATTGCTAACTGGATATCAAAGAAATCGCTCAAAGCTGATTCCTGCGGCAGAGTTTCGGTTAATGAATTTGATAAGATGATGGAAGAGAAGACCTATGAAGGTTATCTTGAGGAGATGGAAGAACATAACTCTTGGTTTGATAACTGGGAGATGAAGATACATGAATATTATGTAACCCATCCCGTTAATCCAATCTGGGCAGAAGCGGAAGAATATGCAGGCGAACCCGGGCGTTATCCCGGACCTCTGGGTCCCTTTTCGTTCCTGCGTCCGGGCGGACTTTATGAAACAATGCTGTCAAGAGTTGCACCATATGGCATAAAGGGTTTTATATACTATCAGGGCGAAAGCGACGACCGCGACCCTCGTTACTACTATGGCATGATGAAGCTTCTTATCGAAGAGTGGCGGCGTGCATGGCGTGATGAAAGTCTGCCGTTCATCTTCACCCAACTTCCGATGTGGATTGATAAAGGTCAGGAAGATAATAAAGCATGGTGTTATATCCGTGATGATCAAATGAAAGCCTTCAAATTTGTTAAAAATACAGGGCTTGCAGTTATTGCAGACACAGGAGGATATGACGACCTTCACCCTGCCGATAAAGCTCCCGTCTCCCACAGGCTTGCTTTGCAAGCAAAGCACATAGTGTATAACACGATAACCGCAGAGCAGGCGAACGGACCTATCTTCAAATATGCTCGCTCTGTTGAAAACGGCATTGAAATTTATTTTGACTATGCCGACGGCGGTTTTGATATTCGAGAAAAGATGGACTGCTTTGATATTCCCGCACAGGACGGAATCGAAGATAAAAACACCACCATGGGTGAGTATACATTTGAAATTGCTTCATTCAATAAACAGTTTATTCCCGCAACCGAGGTAATTTTAGGCGATGGTGTTATAACCCTGAAAAATCCGTCTATAGCAACTGCTGAATATGCTCGTTATCTTTTCTCAAACTGCTGTGATGCGAGAATTTTCGGTAAAAACGGTCTGCCTGTTGCACCGTTCATGATAGGATAAAAATAATATGAAGATTAAAGATAAATTCGGGAAGGGAAGGGCGTTATTTTCGCTCGAAGTCTTTCCGCCGAAAAAAGACAGTGCCGTCACCGGCATTACAAGATGTATTGACGAAGTTTCTGCTATAAATCCCGACTATATCAGTGTTACATTCGGTGCAGCAGGGAGTACCGACGACACCAACCGTGCTGTGGAACTTGCCTCATATATTGCAGAGAAAGATATCACCGCTTCGATGCACCTGACCTGTATCGCTTCCGACAAAGCAGATGTTCTTAGTATACTTGACAGACTTCGTGAGAATAATATTGAAAATATCCTTGCACTTCGCGGCGATATGCCGACCGATGTCTGCGTTTCAAAGCACGATTTTAGGTTTGCATCCGATCTTGCAGAGTTTATCATGAAAAACGGTGACTTCGGTATTTCGGGTGCCTGTTATCCTGAAATGCATCGGGAATCGACATCTGCGTCTGCGGATATAAAAAATTTGAAACGTAAGGTTGATGCAGGGGTTTCACATCTTGTGAGCCAGCTTTTCTTTGATAATGAACTCTTTTATGATTTCCGCGAAAAGCTTGCCATTGCTGATATAGACGTGCCTGTTGATGCGGGAATTATGCCGGTGACAAACGTCTCACAGATAAAGCGAATGATTACCATGTGCGGTGCTTCCATTCCGCCGAAACTTGCAAGAATTATTAATAAATACGGCGATAATCCCACAGCAATGTATGATGCCGGGATATCCTATGCGATTGATCAAATATCCGACCTGCTTGCCTCCGATGTTGACGGAATCCACCTATATGCCATGAATAATCCTACAACAGTTATGAGAATATATAATAGTATAAAGTCACAACTATGAACGAATTAAAGCTTAAAGAGATTGATATAACCGAGACTCTTTATTATCTCGGGTTTAAGGGCACTGTTCCCGAACCCCCGATCATGACAGCGATTAAGAAGTGTGAAGCAAAACTGCTTGACACTATAAAACCCCAATATGTGATAAAAATTTCCGATATTGAAGAGGATTCACATCCGCTGATTGTCGGAAACGATATTCATGACCTTTTAAGCGGCTGCCAAAAAGCGGTATTTTTTTGTTGCACTCTCGGTTCGGGCGTTGATAGGCTCATTTCCTATGCAGGAGCTTTTGATATTTCAGATCAACTATACACAGATGCACTTGCAAATGCCGCTGTCGAGCAGGTTTGCGATATGTTACAGCAAAAAATAGCTTCGGACTATCCCGAATTTGAACTGACCATGCGTTTTTCACCCGGCTATGGTGACTATCCTTTGGAAATCCAACCGGAAATAAACAGATTTTTGGATGCGCCGAAGCGTATTGGTGTAACAGTTACCGACAGCCTTTTGATGAACCCGACAAAATCGGTTTCCGCTGTAATAGGACTGAAGAAAAGAGGAATGTTTTGAAATCGTCAGACTTTAAAAAAATTTTAAACAGCAAAGAGTTTACCATCCTTGACGGTGCGATGGGAACACAGCTTTCCGAGCTTGGCATGAAAAACGGTGCAAACCCCGAACTTGAAAATATAAATTTCCCGGAACGTGTTAAGAGAATTGCAGAAAATTATGCGAACGCCGGTTCTGATATTGTTTATTCAAATACATTCGGTGCAAGTCTCCATAAACTTCCCGATAATTTCAGTCCAAGCGATATAATCCCTATAGCAGTGAAAAACGCACGCGAAGGAATTTCAAAGACGAGCAGAGATGTGCTTGTCGCACTTGACATAGGACCGACCGGGATTATGACAGAAATCAGCGGGGGAACGGCATCCTTTGAGGAAGCTTATGACGACTTCGCTTTACAGGTTAAGGCAGCGGTTAATTCCGAATATCCCCCCGACCTTGCGGTAATCGAGACAATGTCCGACCTGCTTGAAACAAAGGCAGCAGTTCTTGCGGTGAAGGAACATTCCGATCTTCCCGTTATCGTGACTATGACATTTGAAAGCAATGCCCGAACATTCACAGGCACACCTTTATCTGCATTTGCAGTAACCATCGAGGGTCTGGGAGCGGATGCAATAGGCATAAACTGTTCGCAGGGTCCCAAAGAGTATGCTGCTTTATTTGAAGAACTCTCAAAATACACTGAATTACCTCTCGTCGCAAAAGCGAATGCAGGAATGCCCGACCCGGAAACAGGCAAGTATAATGTCACCCCCGAAGAGTTTGCCGACGATATGGCGGCACTTGTAAAATACGGCGTGAAGATATTCGGCGGTTGTTGCGGGACAACTCCCGAATTTATTAAAGCTCTTTGCGAAAAGCTTGCGGATAAAAAGTATCATCCGCAACCCGAACCTCGGTTTTCGACAGTCTCTTCGGCACGTAAAACGGTTATAATCGATCGCCCGCGAATTATCGGCGAGCGTATAAACCCCACCGGCAAGAAGATATTCAAAGAGGCTTTGAAAAACAGTGACATAGGTTATATAGTACGTCAGGCGGCGGAGCAGGACTCTGCCGGTGCAGACATTTTGGACGTGAACGTCAGCCTTCCCGATATTGACGAAGCTAACATGAGCCGCAAAAGCATTAACGCCATTTCTGCTGTTTGTGATCTTCCGCTTCAAATTGATTCATCATCACCGGCGGTTATTGAGTCTTCTCTTCGCATCTATGCAGGGAAGCCGATTGTCAATTCCGTGAACGGCGAAATTTCAGTTCTTGAAAAAATCCTTCCTGTAGTTAAGAAATACGGTGCTGCTGTTGTCGGGCTGACACTTGATGAAAACGGCATTCCGAAATCTGCCGAAGCTCGTTTTGCGATTGCGGAACGAATACTGCAAAAGGCTTTATCATACGGCATCCGTAAAGAGGATGTTTATATCGACTGCCTCACCCTAACAGCATCGGCAGAGCAGGAAAATGTATATGAAACGGTTAAAGCCGTTCGCATGGTCAAGGAAAAGCTCGGTTGTAAAACCGTTTTGGGTGTGTCTAATATCTCATTCGGGCTTCCGAATCGCGAACTTGTCAATGAACATTTCCTTGCGATGGCGCTTTCAAACGGGCTTGACCTCCCGATAATAAACCCGAACGTTTCCGGCATGGTCGGTGCTGTGAGAGCCTATAATCTCCTAAGAAATATCGATAAAAACGCACTTGAATATATCGCGGCGTATTCGGGGGAAAAGGCAGAAACGAGCACAAATAAAGAAATCACCCTTGAATATGCCATCCGAAACGGTTTATCTGACGAAACAGCGAAGATAACAAGAAAACTACTTGATGAAGTCCCGCCGATGGATATTGTTGATAATAAGCTGATACCCGTTTTGGACGCAATCGGTGCAGAGTTTGAACAGGGTAAACTTTTCTTGCCTCAACTTATCATGGCTGCAAATACTGTCACACAAAGCTTCAATGAAATAAAGCGAGCCCTCGCAGGGACGAACACCGAAAGCAAGGGTAAAGTCATTTTAGCGACAGTAAAGGGCGATGTACATGATATCGGTAAAAACATTGTCAAAGTTTTAATGGAAAACTATGGTTTTGAAGTCATAGACTTAGGAAAAGATGTTCCGCCTGAAACCGTCTTAGATGCCGCGATAAAAAGCGGAGCAAAGCTTGTGGGGCTTTCGGCTTTGATGACAACAACCCTTGCTTCGATGGAAGCGACAATAAAACTTTTAAAGGAAAACAATGTCGATTGTAAAACCGTTGTCGGAGGAGCGGTATTAACGGCTGAATATGCCGAGAAAATCGGAGCAGATTATTATGCAAAAGATGCCAAGCAATCTGTTGACATAGCAAGACGGATTTACTCATAATTATGAATATATTGTAAATTCTATGACTTTCACTTGACATAACATTTACGTTATGTTATAATATAAAAGCCGCATTCTAAAGGTTTTTAAAGTAGCTTACTGCTCACCCCACGAAGCGAGTTCAAAAAAGAAAGGTACAATTTAATGTACGCGGTTATCGAAACAGGCGGCAAGCAGTATCAGGTTCGCGAGGGTGATGAAATTTTCATCGAAAAGCTCCCGGTTGAAGCTGACGAAGCCGTAAACTTTGACAAGGTTATTCTTGTCGGAAAAGACGACGGAATTGTTGTAGGAAAGCCTTTTGTTGAAGGTGCATCTGTTGATGCAGTTGTTGTTAAAAACGGCAAAAACAAGAAGATAAACATCTTCACCTACAAATCGAAGATAGGTTCGTCCTACCATCGTCAGGGTCACAGGCAGCCCTATACAAAAGTACGTATCGAAAAGGTTAAGGCATAGCCCTTAATATTCGTTATCTGATTGGAGTGAAATTTAATGGCTCATAAAAAGGGTATGGGTTCGACCAAAAACGGTCGTGACTCGGAAAGCAAACGCCTCGGCGTAAAACGCGGCGATGGGCAATTCGTTTTAGCAGGAAATATCCTCGTTCGTCAAAGAGGAACACATATTCATCCCGGACTTAATGTCGGGAAGGGTTCTGACGACACACTTTTTGCAACGGCAGACGGAAGAGTTCGTTTTGAACGCCTCGGACGTGACCGCAAAAAGGTTAGCATATACGCTGAATAATCGCAGATTTTGGACTCCTTCGCTTTTGGGCGGGGGAGTTTTGTTAAAATAAAAGGTGAATTATGAAAATCAGAAAATTTTATACTGTTGTTTTAAGTTTACTTATGATTATATCTTCATTAACTGCTTGTGAAGAAACAAGCGGTATTACGGTTCAACCAACTGAAACACAAACTACTCTTACAACCATATCAACTACGGACACAACGCCAACAACAACAACTATATCTGAAACCACAACAGAGGCAACAACAGCTGCCCCACCACCTTTCCGCTCCGCTAAAGAAATAGTGGACGACATGGATGTCGGGATTAATTTGAGTAATACATTTGAGTCGACCGGTTACGAATCATGGCATAACATTTCAACAATTTCAGAAATGGAAACAGCTTGGATAAGAAATGGAGATGCGAGAATAAAAGCAAAATACGTAACCACAGAAGAATTGATTAATACTATTGCAGATGCCGGATTTGACAGTATACGTATTCCGGTTACTTGGTCAAAGGCTCTCGAAGAAGATGACTTGACTATTCGAGCTGATTTTATGGCAAGGATTAAGGAAGTTGTAGACTGGTCGCTTAATGCAGGAATGTATGTCATTATAAATGTACACCACGACAACGGAGACTTTGCCGGATGGGAAACCCGTTCTAACTACATCAGCTTAGAAGACAGCCAGATGGAACTTTCAAAGAAAAGATTTAAGAGCCTTTGGACACAGATTTCCGATGAATTTAAATACTACGATGACCGCTTGATTTTTGAAGGTATAAACGAACCGCGCGAAGTTGGTTTTCCTGAAGAATGGACAACCGGAACGGACGCCGGAGTTAAAAACCTAAATACTCTTCTTGAACTCTTTGTAAAAACGGTTCGCGAAAGCGGCGGCTACAACGCTGATCGTGCACTGATGGTTACCGAATATGTAGGTAATCCGGCAAATTTCTCATCGTTGGTATTACCGGAAGATGACAACTTAATTATTTCATTCCACTGTTACGAACCTTATCTTTTTACACTCGATGGCGTAGATAAAGATTGGTCTTCTTCAAACCCCGAGGATACAGATTTAATGAATGAAAACTTTAGTGATGCCTATGAGAAGTATGTATCAAAAAGCATTCCGGCTATCTGCGGCGAATTCGGTGCATTGCAGCTTGATGCAACACCGCAGGAAGATAGACTTGCGTACACCGATTACTTCTTAAAAACAGCAGAGGATTCAAATATACCGGGTTTCCTCTGGATAAACGGTCAAGGGGTTATAGACCGTTCAACCTGTGAATGGGAACAACCTGATCTTTTAGAAGTCATCCAAAAATACATGGACTAAATAATTATCGCCTCGAAAATACTCGAGGCGATTTTATTTTACAGTATTTTCGACAGAGTTTTGAGCCTTTTTATGATAAAATTATTTGGTAATAGATGAAACAAATATAAAAACTTGGATATACTATTTATATAAATAAAGCGAAAAGAGTAAGCATTT
>JAISIC010000035.1 GCA_031262225.1 Ruminococcus sp.
TGACATATTTTACAATCGGTATAATTAACTTCTTCTTATCCATTTTGTTGAAAGAAGATGCGGCATTTGTGCTGACGGTAATAATCGGGATAGGTGCGGAAGCGATGTTAATGCAAAAAAGCTTCGCCCTCCCGTTATTGCTGCCTGTAATTGTGATTTGTGTCGTTTTTATACTGCTTTCCTTTGCAGTAATAAGCCGAAAAAATCTATAGCCTGATAGGTTTCTAATATATGAAAATTTTCAAAATTGCATCTGTAGCTGTTGCAGTCATAATCTGTGCCGCAATTTCGGCACATTTCACCCGAGCGTATGTAATAGAAGTGCGTGAACGCGAAAAAACCCTTGCTGAAATTATCCTTGCAAATGAAGCGGCAAGAGCCTTGGAAGAAGAGGCAAGGCGGGTTGAAGAAGCCCTTGAAACGACTGTAACTGCTATTACCACAACAGCCGAAACTACAGCTACCACCGCCGTGCCTGTTGAAATTGAAGTAACGGATGTGACAATAACGACTGATCCAATTGTCACCGATTACAAAATAGGCGGACTGATTGATATTAATAATCCGCCCGAAACTACCCTTTCTATAATATCGCTGACAGCCGAGCAACAGCAGTTTTTGAACTCATATTTGATAGAACATTATTTTTTAGACGGCTTTGTGTTTGCTGTGAATGAAACTAACCCCGATTTGAAGGCACGAAAGATGGCGGCAGCAGAGATGGAGTCGGCGGCGGTTCAGACGGTTAATATGCTCATGCAGACAATCAACCTTTCAAACCCAATGCAGATGCTTGATGCCGATTTTGATGAACTTCTTTCTAAGGTTGCCGATGTGAAGGTGGGATTTTCCGCAAACTACGGCAAGGATGAGATCACAGACCCGCAGCTTAAAGCACTTTACGAGGGTTCGCTTGCATATTTTGATCAGCTTGAAAGTTCGCTTGAGAAGATAGGGGCGGCGGCAAAAGCCGTCAACGAATCGGAAAACGCACTCTTGGCGGCGGGGCTTGCGGCAAAAGCCCTGTCAGAAACGATTATCCCCGAAGCTATGAATGTGCTTGAAGGCTCATTCGACCTTGTCGAGGCTTCACAGCCTATCTTCCTTGAAAACACAACCGGACACACGATTTTAACCCGCGATGAGGTCTCCGCAATCCTTTCAAATCCTGCATATGTGATAGAGGTTTCGTGATAGAATTAATTAAGAGGTATTTCGGCAAATATAAGAGATATTTCATTATCGGTCCGATAGCAAAACTCTTTGAAGCAATTTTAGAGCTGACAGTTCCGCTCATAATGGCTTCGATGATTGATAATGTCGGTCTGGGTGTTTCGTATGTGATAAAAAATGCCGCCTTAATTGTCGGTATCGGCATAGTCGGGCTCGGCTCTGCTTTGGTATGCCAATATATGGGCTCAAAAGCCTCGCAAGAGATCGGAACCGATTTACGAAATGTCGTATTTGAAAAAATTAATACATATAGTAATGAAAACTTAGACCGCTTCGGTTCATCGTCGCTGATAACGCGGCTCACAACCGATATAAATCAGGTTCAAACAGCAGTTGCAATGTTCATAAGGCTTGCAGTCAGGGCACCTTTCCTTATCATCGGTGCGGCGGTGATGGCTTGTTTTATCGATCTTCGCCTGTCGATAGTTTTTATCGTGCTCATACCGCTTATCGCCGTCACCCTTTTTGTTGTGACAAAAAAGACCATCCCGCTTTACGGCAACGTTCAAAGAAAGCTTGATGCCATCACCGCGCGTTTTTCGGAGCAGTTTTCGGGCGTGAGGGTGATAAGGGCATTTAACACACAGGATTACGAAGAAGCACGGTTTGAGAAAACTGTCGAGGATTACAAAGAGGAAGCGAATAAAACTGCAAAGATATCATCCGCCCTGAACCCTTTAACCTATCTTTTCACAGGGCTTTCCATTGCCGCCGTGCTGTATTTCGGGAGCTTTCAGATTAAAGCCGGGACCCTCACAGCAGGCGACCTTATCGCGTTTGTGGGGTATCTCACACAGATTTCGCTGTCGCTCTCTATTGTTGCTAATCTCATAGTGCTTTTCACCAAGGCGGCGGCAAGTGCTAAGAGGATTGTCGAAGTTCTTGATACCGAAAACGCCCTTGAAATGTCAATTTCGGATGAAAATAATAATTTTTTATTGAAGTTTGAAAATGTTTATTTTCGATACAACGGTGCAAATGAAGATGCGCTTTCCGATATAAGCTTTAACCTCGGCTATGGCGAAACGCTCGCGATTTTGGGCAACACCGGCTCGGGGAAAAGTACTCTTATTAATTTAATTCCTCGTTTTTATGAATTTGAAAGCGGTTTAATAACCTTTGCAGGACGTGATATACGCAAATTTGACAGGCATGAACTTCGCGAACAGATTAAAATAGTGCCCCAAACCTCGCTCCTCTTTTCGGGGACGGTGCTTGATAACTTAAAATTCGGTGATAAAAATGCAGATGAAAAAGCGGCTGTCAAGGCTCTTGAAACCGCCTGCCTTGATAATATCTCTCCCGATTCGCCTGTGACAGCGGGGGGCAAGAACTTTTCGGGAGGGCAACGGCAGCGGCTTGCCATTGCAAGGGCGATAATCCACACAGAAAATCCGCCGAAACTCGTTATCTTTGACAACAGCTTCTCAGCCCTGGACGGTGCGACCGCAAAGCGTTTACGCGAAAATCTTAAAAAATATCTTCCCGACACGGCGTTTATTGTCATAACAGAGCGGATTAATTCAGTCATTGATTCCGATGCGATTTTAGTTCTTGATGACGGGCGTGTTATCGGTTCAGGCAAGCACGAAGAGCTCCTTGCAGGCTGTGAAATTTATCGCGATATCTATGAAAGCCAAAAAGTTTGATTATGAAAAACTTACATTCAAAACTGCTTCTGCGTGAAATAGCCGTCAAAAAAAGCGTTATCATCTTCGCTGTTTTTATCGGGCTGATAAACGTTTGTGTAAGTATAGCCATTCCTGCTTTAATCGGGCGTGCTATTGACGACAGGAGCGAATCGCCCCTTACAAGCGTTGCTTTACTTACGGCACTTGTTATAATCTCTGCCGCTTCAAGCTATGTTTTGCAGAGATTTGCATATAACATCGCATATGAAACCGCCGCTTCGCTTCGCATGAAGGCGGAGAGGAAACTCAACTCTTTGAGCATTTCAAAGATAGACAGGACGGCAAAGGGCGACGTTTTGAACACCGTTTCGGTTGATATGGAGATCCTTTCCGACGGCATTATTCAGGGCATTTTGCAGTTTATCCCCGGCGTTTTGACGGTGCTCGGAACGATAATTATAATGCTTGTGATTAACTTTCGCCTTGCCCTCGTGGTTATTATCATAACGCCTTTGTCCCTGCTCACAGCAAAGCTTATTACAGGGAGGTCAAAGCGTGAATTTGCCTCGCAGTCTGCAATTCGTGCAGGGCTCACCGCCCACGCCGACGAATGGATCGGAGGTCAAAGTGTTGTCAAGGCTTTTAATATGGAAAATGAGTCGATATCAAAATTTTCTGCCACGAACGAAAAGCTTCGCAAAGTCGGCTTTAAGGCACAGTTATTTTCAGCTCTCGTCAACCCGACAACCCGCTTTGTCAACGGGCTTGTATATACTTTCACAGGGCTTGTCGGTCTGCTTCTTATATTAAATGTTATCCCCGGAGGAGCTACTGTAACGGTCGGTGTTTTAGCCGCATTTTTAAGCTATGCGAACCAATACACAAAGCCC
The DNA here is from genome assembly GCA_031262225.1 of Ruminococcus sp. GTDB lineage: Bacteria > Bacillota > Clostridia > Oscillospirales > Ruminococcaceae > JAISGY01. The sequence continues at coordinate 3,755 of JAISIC010000035.1, forward strand.
TTTAATGAGATTTCGGCGACATATGCGGAACTTCAAAACGCCCTTTCTTCCGCAAAGCGTATTTTCACACTTCTCGGCGAGCCGGAAGAAGATAACAGCGAAGAAAACGCATATATCCCGATGAATGACTGCCTCGAAGTATCTCACCTTGACTTTTCATATAACGAAGATAAAAAAACATTGCAGGATATAAACTTCAAACTGCAAAAGGGTGAAAATATCGCCGTTGTCGGTCCCACAGGGTGCGGAAAGACAACGCTTATAAACCTTTTGGAGCGTTTTTATGAGCCCGATTCGGGGCAGATATTATCGGACGGTACGGATATAAAAAATTACTCAAAGCCGTCCCTTCGCAAAAACATCTCGATGGTGCTTCAAGACAGCTTTATATTTAATGACACCATAGCCGCAAACATCCGATACGGTCACCCAGAGGCGACAGCCGGGCAGGCAGAAGAAGCGGCTCGAATAATCGGAGCACACAGCTTCATAAAAAGGCTTCCGGAGCGTTATGACACCGTGATTACTGGCAACAGAGAACTATCGACAGGGCAAAAACAGCTCATAAGTCTGTCAAGGGTTATGCTTGCGAATATGATTAGTCCCGCATCGCTCCTCATTTTAGATGAAGCGACATCGAATATCGACACGGTGACAGAACGGAAGATAAAAAAAGCGGTTAAAATTCTCACCGAGGGAAGAACGTCAATTATCATTGCACACAGGCTTTCCACTATCAAAGATTCGGATATGATTATCGTCATTGACGGAGGAAAGATTGTCGAAACGGGCACACATGACAGTCTGATAACCGCCGGCGGTGTCTATGAAAATATGTACAGGGCGTAATGTAATGAAAAAACCATCTAAACGAAACCAGACCATAACAATTGATAAAGAAGAAGAAGAGGCTCTTTTGAAGCTTTGCAAAACGGCTGTTGACGGTAACTTTTCGGATACCTTGTTTTGGGGTGATTCATTTGAAATTATGGCTTCACTTCCCGAAAAAAGCGTCGATCTGATTATCGCCGACCCGCCCTATAACCTTGACAAATGTTATGCGGGGAAGAGTTTCAGGCGTATGGACGAGAGCCTTTATAAAGAGTTTATCGACCGCTTCACCGCCGCGGCAAAAAGGCTCTTAAAACCCGACGGCAGTATCTATGTCTGTTGTGTCTGGAAGGACAGTGCGATTGTATCGGAGTCGCTGTCAAAACATTTTTACATACGAAATCGGATTACTTGGCAGCGTGACAAGGGTCGAGGCTCGGAAAATAACTGGAAAAACTGCATGGAAGATATCTGGTATGCAGTCGGTTCGCCAACCGACTTTGTCTTCAATCTCGATTCGGTTAAACAAAGACGGCGTGTGTTAGCCCCCTATAAAGACGGAGGGGAGCCCAAGGGCTGGGAAGAAAGCGAAAACGGGCGTTTTCGCGACACCTATCCGGCAAACATCTGGGACGATATCTCAATCCCATACTGGTCGATGAAAGAGAACACAGAACACCCCACACAAAAACCTGAAAAGCTTGTCTGCAAGCTGATGCTCGCAAGCTCAAACCCGGGTGCGGTTGTGCTTGATCCGTTTTTGGGCTCGGGAACTACCGCTGTGGTTGCAAAGAAGCTCGGGCGGCATTACATCGGGATCGAATCGGAGGGACGATACGCGGCTCTTGCACAAAAAAGGCTTGCCGCGGCGGAGAGCGACAAGACTATACAAGGATATACCGACGGCGTTTTCTGGGAACGCAACACCGCCTCGGAACAGATTAAATACAAAAATTAATCAGAATTATTATACTGTATAAAGAACAACAGTATTCGATAATCTGAATAATAATCAGAGGTTGAATAGAGTGCAATTTCGCCTGTTTCGGCGATGACAGCGGAGTTTATCGCATCAAATCCGCCTGCCGACGAGATTTTATTAACCGCGTTCATATAAAGATCGGTGGAATCAAACTTCACAACCGCATAGCCGCGTTTTGCCTTAACCGCTTCCGACAGGGCATGGGCTATAACTTCATCTGTCTTTGAATCGGCAAAAACGGTGAGCCTTTCGCGGACAAAATAGTTTTCCTTCATTGAGTTTGCGGAGGGAGGCTCGAAAATCGTTTTGTCGATGATATGATTATTTTCAATAACCGCATCGGAAACAAGGAAATACTGATATGAAATGAATTCGGGGTGGGTAAATAAAACATTTTCGTCCGCGAAGTCATATGTCACGTCTATGTGATACCAATTGCCGTCAAGCCTTACCATATTCCACATATGCGGCAGGTTGACAACCCCCGCCACGATGACATTTTCAATCCCCGCAAGGTTGCAAAGATAGGAAAAGGTCTTTGCATAACCCTCGCAGAGTGCAACCTTGTTTATAAGCGTACCGTAAATAGTTGAGGAATATATGTCGGTCGGGTTGCTGTCGTCGGTCTTGCAATTTTTAATAAGCCAATCATGGAAAAATTTCAACTTATCATAATCGGTCATATCGGGGGTTATTTCCGCCATTATCGCCTTCGCCGCCGCTTCAATCTCCATGTTGATTCGTGTCATGGTGTCGTTTGCATTTGTGTTGTCTGAATAGTACTTAAAATAGACTTCAAACGCCCCTGCACCGGCGTCATAGTCACCGATAGAGCGGTCTTTGAGCGGAAAGAACGAAAGCTCCTCAAAGCGGATCAGCTCTAAGATTTTTGTATATGTCACGGCATCGGTCGGGAGATATACCATCTCCTTAAAATGCCCCAAATCCTCCCGTGCCCTGTCATAAATCCGCTTTTCTTCCGGTGTCAAAAGGCTGCTGCCGAAGGCTGTGACTAAGCCTTCGGGGATATAAAAATCGGCATAGGAGGGCTTGTTAATCGTTTCAACCGTCTTTTCACCGCCGCCGATGACGTGATAGGTTGTGACATCCGCTTGCTCTGCCTGTTCGTTACAGCCTGCAAGCACTAAAAGGAGAACTATTAAAACAGAGAGGATAACGGATATTCTATTTTTTATCATGTTATCCATCCCCTTTTTTATTTGTATACTAAAACTATCTTTATTACATCTGTGTCGGCGTTTGTAAGATATGTGCACTTTGCAACGTCAAGCACACCGGCACTGTCGGCTTCGGTCAATATTGCTACAATATTATCGGGCGAATCGGCTTTAAGAAGTGCCGTTTCGGTGTTAAGATAGACATTATCGGTAGCACATAGAATCTGCACAGCAGGCTTTTTTGATGCTATTGCAGTTTTTATCTGTTCGCGGATTATCGCTGTCGCTTCGGGAGCTGTTGTCGCAAAGAGCCCGCTTCTGACATAATAGTTATCTTCCATCGACACCGCTTTGGGATATGGTGCATTCGTTTCCTCCGCTTTGTATCCCGAAAGAAGCCTTGTATCGGTGGTGAGGCAGTAGTCAAAGTTAATATAGCCGGTGTCGGGATCGCCGAAGGTCGCATCTATATGATACCAATCGCCGCCGATATTCACCATATTCCACATATGGGGTGTCCCCTGTGTGTTAGTGCCCGAAACGGTTATCGCTTCGATTCCCAGTTCGTTGCAGAGCCTCTTGAAGGCGAAGCTGTAGCCCATGCAGTTTGCTCTGCCGTCGACAAGAGCACCGTAGATATTTTGCGAATCGTCGGAATTATCATCAAAGGTTACCTTTTCCGATAAAAGCTCAAAGATGGCTATAACCCTGTTGTAATCGCCCTGTTTATTTCGTATTGCCGCAACCGCTTGCTGCACGGCGGAGTCGGTTTTTTCATGGCGTGATGTGACATTCACTTTCGGGTAAAGATATGAAAATGTCACCGAATAGAGCTTATTCGTCGTCTTGCTGTAGCTTGTTGTTGCAGATGGGTAGAGATAGTAATCATAGGGGTCTTTATTTAGGAATATCGAAAAGACGGTGTCAAAATCATCTGCGGTTATGTTCATCTCTTCGGGGATTTGCAGACTATTGGAAACGGAGCGGAAGGTATCTTCCATCATGGTATAGAGCTGTTTTTGCGGTGTTGTCAAAGAGGCATATTCAAACGGTCTGAAAATAACCCTGTCGGGGTAGCTTTCAACAAAATTTGAATCGGTAACGGTTGTTATTTCCGTTCCTGTTGCGGTTGACGTGTCCGAATTTTCTGCTGTAGTCGCGGTTTCATCTTCAACGCCTAAGTATTCCGAAAGCGGAACGTTTGAAAACGCCGTGAGAGGATTTGCCGTTGTGGTGGTGAGGGGGACAGGAGTTGTTGACGATGTGGCAGGCGGAGTTGTCACAGGGGGGACAACAACCGAAAGGGGTGGCGGTGTTAAGTCAACATCGGGGAGATAGGGGGTTGTTTTTGAAGTCACAGGGGACGGGAGTGTGACTTCGCGTTCCTGTATTTCATCCGCATCGCAGCCTGAAATTACCAATACCAAAACCGCCGTACAGAGTGACAGAAGCCTGCCGGCGGCAACTTTTTTGAGGTTATTCCGTTTTTTAATACGGTTTAACATTTTCACTCCTAATTAGGAATACACCAGCGAAATATGGATAATAAAGAGGTTGTCGTTCTCGGAATGGTAGGCATTTTTTATGCCGGCGTTCTTTTCGGCATTAACCCTGTCGATAATACCTGTCAGCCCCTTGCTGTCGTAAAGATATGTGACGGTGTCGTCATAGGCACGCTTCGCATCAAAGCGAATCTCAATCTCGGTTTGGCGTGCCGGGAAAGCTCTCACGATCTGGTCATAGATTGAAACTCCCGCCGCACCCGAATCGGCAAACAACAGCCCTGTTTTGTAAAAATAGTTACAGGCGGTCGCTGTCGCATCGGGCGACTTTACATAATCGGTGTTTTCAAAGTGGGATATGTTCATTATATCTCTGTCCGGAACTAAAAGGTAGTAGTATCGGATATAATCGGGGTTATCAAAGCTTATCACCGGGTCGTCCCATGTGCAGTCAACATTTACCCAATTTCCGTCAAGGAGGATTTTATTCCATGCGTGGGACTGCCCCGCTTCCGAAGTTCCGGTGACGGTAACGCATTCAAAACCCAGCTTCTTGGCAAGGAGCCCGAACGCAAAAGCATAGCCCTCGCACTGGGCCTCGCCGTCAACTATCGCACCATAGGCAGAGTTGATGTTATCTCCCTCGGCAGAAAATTTGCAATTTTTAACGATGTAATCATGGATATACCGGACCTGCTCGAAGCTGTCCTTTTCGGGTGCGTTCATTGTTATAATGCGAAGCATTTCATCAAGCTTTGCCTGCATGGCTTTCGCGTCGCCGGAATCCATGCGAAGGGTCATCTTGAGGCTGTTTGTGTCCCCGTTTGCAGAGGCAAGCTCGGAAAGCCAGAATATCCCGTTTTCTTGGGTATAGACAAGGTGAAAAAGCTTCTCAATCTGAATCTGAGAAAGGGGGTCGTCAAAGGTCACGAAGTCGGTAAACTCCGTGACGGCGGTTTTGATCTTGTCATAGCCGCGTTTTTCGGCGTCGGAAAGAGCATCATAGTAGAAGTTTTTCGACTCCCCCGCCGTGACACTCTGCCCGATAACCCTATACTCAGGTAATCGGGGCGTCAGCCCCGTATTACTTGACACCCTGCTGCAGCCGGAAAGGGCAACGAGCAGGGTGACAACAACTATTAATATTTTAGTTATAAATGACATCTAATTCAATTACAAGCATGACCTCTGCTGATTTGTCGGAAAGCCCCTTCACGCTTGAATGATTGGCTTTAAGTTCGGTTTGCAGATTTTTCATCTCGGCGTGAACCGCATCATAAACCGACTTATCCGAAAGCATGATCTCGGTGGTGCGAAGCCCGTTTTTGGCGGCGTTATCAAGCTGCTTTTTAAGCTCTGCAACGGCGGAAGCTTTGTCGGAATAAACCTTGCCCGACTGCTTATACCAGTTCATTTCCGTTGCGGTGCAAACCGGCGGTGTGAAGTATTTAAAGCTTGTGCCGTCAACATAAAACTTGAGGTTTTGCGAAAAATGCGTTCTGTCTAAAATCCATGCATCGGGTACAAGCATATACATATGACGGACGTTTTTATAGACAGGGTTATCAAGCACGGGGTCATCCCATGTCACGTCATAGTTATACCAGTCGCCATTCAAGTCAAGGATATTCCATGCGTGGGAAGCACCCTTGTCGGTAACACCGGTGATAACCATTGAGTTTATGCCTATTCTGTCGCAAAGGTATTGCACAGCGTGAGCATAGCCGACACATTGGATGTTGCCCTGCTTTGAAGTTCCGCCCGCAAAGGCGTTATAGATTGTGGAGTTATAGTTTGCTTCATCGTCGGAATCCTGCCCCAAAAGGAAGGTTGAGTTGACGGAAAGATATGTGTTGATGTAGTCAAGTTTTTGGAAGTCGGTCATGCCGTTCATATCGGAAAGAAGCTTATTAACGGTCGTGTCTATTTCAGCCTGCATTGACTTTATAGCTTCTCTGTCAAGGCTGCGGTAATAAATTCTGCCGTGCATATCAAGCTTCGGGGACATCCAGAAAAGCTGCGGTTCTTGGTTATATACCATGCAGTAAACTCTGTCCCAAGTTTCTTCGTCAATCTCCCTGTACTGGGGGTCAATCCTTAAGCCCAAAGTCTCGATCTTCTCGACAATATGTGCATAGAGGGCTTTTTCGGTGTCGTTTAGGGTGTTATAGGCATACTTGTCCTTGTAACTGCGAACCGTGCCGTTTGAAGAGTTGCCGCTCGTATCCAAAACCTGCACCGGAACTGTTGTGCCAGCGGTCGCCATGTCGGAAATGATTGAGGCAAGCTCTTCCGGGGCTTTTGTTTCTGCCGTGACATATGTGGAACCGTTAATGTCGGTTGCCGGAGCGGGAACTTCTGTTTCCGCCCCTGTTTGGGATTGGGTTATGACGTTCGGAATAAGTTCCGTCATTGCGGGCTTGGTTTCGGAATCGCAGGCCGTAAAGGCCACGGCAAATGCCATCAACGCCGCAAGTCCCAAGCTTATGAATATGGGTGATTTTTTCATTTTAAAACTCCTATGGGGATGGGTTTACTTTAGGGATAAACGATGTTAAACTGAAGCACGTGCGAATCGGCACGGTTGGTTGTCTGAGGTTTAAGATTTACGCCGGGTAGAATACTGCGGGCATATGAAAGTACAGCACTCTTATATTGGCTTGAAATAAGTGTTTCATAGCTTGCCGTATCGGTGATGCGAACCTCTGCCGTGAGCTCTCCTGCTTCAATAGCACGTTTAATCTCCGCACACATTCCTGCGTAGCCGGCATCAACACCTGTATATTCACGGTTCATAACCTTGAAATAGTTAAGGCTTGTGTCAGTTGCTGCGGGAGGTGTGAAGTAGGTTATAACAGCACCGCTGTTGAGGGTCTTTTGGTTGGGCATGAGGTGGGAATTAACAGTCCATGAATCGGGCACCATGAAGAAGGGATGGCTTATGAAGTCACCGCCGTTTGAAGCAGGGTCAGCCCATGTGGCATCGATAATATACCATTTGCCGCCGACCTTAACCTTGTTCCATGCATGGGTTGTGCCGTGAGCGTTCATGCCGGGAAGGGTCAGACACTCGATTCCCGATATGTCACAAAGATACTGCATAGTCTTAGCATAGCCGTTGCACTGAAGGTCGCCCGCACCGGGGCGGAGACCGTTTTCAATACCGCAAGCCGCCGCTGTGTTTGAGGAAATTTCGTTCGAGTCGTTGTTTAATATTATGTAGTTATAGAAGACCAAAAGCTTGTTCCATGCGCTTGTATATTTATTCGCTTGGCTCATAATACTGTTTGTAGTTCTGTCGATTTCATTCTTGATGGTTGCGGCTTCCTGTTTGGTGTTGACATATTTAAGCCCGATTCCGAACGATGTTACATTAGCACCCGTGTCGAGCCAGAAAAGCTGCGGCTCCATGTTAAATACAAGGAAGTATACCTTCTGCACATCGTTATAGGTCATGTTATCAACTTCAATCATGCTTGTGTCAAACGCCATTGCCTTTGCAACTATCTTCGCGTAAAGGTCCTGTTCAAGCCATGTGAGCTGATCCCAGTAGTAACGGTCTGTGTAGTCGCCCTCAAAGGAGGTCGAGCCGGAATAGGTCGGACCGTCCGTGTCGGGTGAAGGATATTCAATCGGGAGGGTCGAAGGAGCTTGGGTTGCGACAGAGTCGGGAGCCGTTTCGGTGAGGTAGTCGGAATGGATAAATGTGCCGTCCGAAAGTTTATAGTAACCTGTGTTGGTCACGGCGATAACCGAAACCCTCATGTCTTTGGCATATTCACCGGCAATTGTTGCACCGATAATCGCTTCTGTTCTGCTGTAACAAGCTTGGGTGGTATACATTGTCTTGTTGACAGCCGTTTCTGTCCATCTGCCGCTTGCGGTTGAGGGGGCAGTGGATTCAGCCGAAGAATCAGACGTCTCCGAAGCGGTGGTTTCGCTTGTTGCCGCCGTTGTCGTCGTCTCGGTCGGAGTTGTTGTAGTTTCCGCTGTCGTCGGGACGGTCGGGAGCGTCGGCTCGGCGGTTGTGGTGGTCATCTGAGTTAAAGAGATACTCTCGGTCGTTGTTTCGACGGTAATTGTCGGAACGGGGTTTGAGTCGATGGTTTCACAGGCAGAAAGTGACATTGATAATGCCAAAGCTATTGCCGTTAAAGCCGAAATCCTCTTCTTAAAATGATTCATATCTATTTATAATCCTCTCCATATTATACATATTTTATTTTGAGAGCATCGCATTATCCACATATATAATACAACGCTCAAAGCTTTTATTTTTCAACCTCTTCGTTGTCATTTTCAGACAAAGGAGGAATAAATACTGCTTTAATTTTGGTTATCCTCATATCCGAAACTTCCATTGCTTTGAATTTGCAATTGTCATAAACGGCTTCGATATCTTCGGTGTGGTCGGGAAGCACACCTGCAAGGGACAGTAAGAATGCCGACATTGTGTCATAGGTGTCAAAATCCCGGATTCCTTCATTCTCCTCGTCCGGGATAACAAGCCCGAGTTTTTCCAAAACATCCTGAGGCTGTGCCAGTCCGTCAATTTCATATTCTCCGGGAGAAATTTCCTTGATTTCTTCCGTCTCGTCGTCATATTCGTCCTGAATGCTGCCGACAATTTCTTCAAGCAGGTCTTCCATCGTGATTATCCCGGCAGTTCCGCCGTACTCATCGGTAATAACCGCCATCTGCATCTTCTTGTCCCGAAGCTTGATGAAGACATTCTTTGCCGTCGCCGTTTCGGGAACATAAATAACAGGGCGAAGATATTCATCGGCTTTGAAGCTGTTATCATAGTCTGAATCGGCAATCAGCGGCAACAGGTCCTTAACGCAGATTATGCCGGTGATCTTGTCAATTGTTCCCGTATATACAGGAAGCCTTGAAAAACCGCTTTCGGCAGACTTTGCGGCAACCTCGGAAGGGCTTGAACCCGCCTTCACGGCGACAATTTCGGTGCGGTGTGTCATAATGTCGGAAACGGGGGTGTCGGAAAACTCAAATATGTTTGAAATCATCTCGGCTTGGGATTCTTCGATTGCACCGGTGTCAAATCCCGCGTCAACCATCATAAGTATCTCTTCTTCGGTGACCTCCGACTCGGTTTCGGGTTTTTTCAGCCCGAAAATAACTGCAAAGAGCTTCACAAAAACGTTTGAGACGACTATCGTCGGTGTGAAGAGCACAAAAGCAATCTCCACCGCAGGTGTCAAAAACAGGGCAAGGCTCTCGTTATTTTCAGCGGATATCCCTCTTGCAATCCTTTTGGGGAAGCCGTAATAAAGCACCGTTTGCAGAATCAGTGTCATAACCGCCGAAAGCACCGCCGACGCCAAAACAAGAAGGGGCGGCGATTTTTCATCTATCATTACCGAACACACATTGACCGAATAAAAGAAGATGAATGCGGTTGATAAAATCCTTATCTGTAAAAACACGGAAAGCAGTTTTGACGCTTTTTTATGAAGCCTCGCGAGCCTCTTTTTCATTCCGCCCGCCGTTTCAAAACTACGCAGGCGTTGCGATGAAAGCTCGGTTACAGACGCCTCTGCAAGCGAATAAAGGAAAAAAATTATGAATATTATTATGAATAGCAGATATGAAATACTTCGGGCACCGTCGCCGTCCAAACCCCTCACACTCCAAAACAAAATCAAAAACATAATATAGCATGAATATACAAATTATATTATAATATATTTTTTTATATTTGTCAATATTTGAAATGCGGTTATTTGATTAAAATTCAATGAAAAATTATAAATAAAGGGTTAAGATTATGGCTTATGACAGACAGGCGGCAGTTAATTATGCTAAAAAATGGGCTTTCGACAGGAATCCTCGCTATTATGACTTTGAATATATCGGCGGGGACTGCACAAATTTCGCATCTCAGGCGTTATATGAAGGTTATGGAGTTCAAAACTACAAGCCGACCTTCGGCTGGTACTACAACTCCCTTCACGACCGTGCTCCGGCTTGGACTTCCACAGAATATCTTTATAATTTCCTGACGACAAACAAGGGGATCGGTCCCAAGGCTCGCGAGGTTCCGATGTTTGAAGTCGTGCCGGGAGATCTGGTTCAGCTGTCTTTTAAGGACGGCGTTTATACCCACACGCCGATTATAACAGAAGTCGGGAATCCCGCGACACTTGCAAGCATAAAAATTGCCGCCCATTCGGACGACAGTTTGGATAGACCCCTCTCTACATATATTTTTGACAAAATCAGATTTTTACATCTTTATTAGCCGCTTAACGGACCCCGAAATAATCATCGCAAGCACCGCTTTTCCGATATCAAAGAGGATAAACGGCAGAGCGACGATTGTCAGCGACTTGACAAAACCGACACCGGAATAGTAGGCATACCAACCGCCGCCGAGCGAGTAGCAGACTGTCAGAGCCGCGATAACAGCTATTATTCTGCGAAATATTCCTTCCCTCGAAAACCCTAAAGAGGTAACAAACGCCATAATCGGGTATGCCACAAGAAAGCCTCCTGTGGGACCTAAAAATGTGCCGATGCCGGAAGAAAAGCTTGCAAAAATGGGAGCTCCGCAGATTCCCAAAAGAAGATATGCCCCTGTTGACAACAGGGCGTATCGCGGTGTGAGCATCATTCCCGTTAAAAATATTCCCAGTGTTCCGAGCGAGAGAACAATTCCCGAAAAGGGTATGGCGATATTCGACATAACCGCCATGACAGCCGTTAAAATCGCGGCAATACAGAGCATTTTTACATTTTTCATAACTTCATTATAACATAAATAAGTTTGATTGTCAACACTTTTTCAAAATTTTTATGTTGACAATTGAAAAAATAATGAAAAATTATGTTATAAAAATTTTCACAAAATATTTTCAGTTTAATAACTAATTATTCGTATTTATATGATACAATATAGTATAGGTAATTTTCATTCCCGAAAGGAGTCTGATTTATGAATATCGAAGAAACCATGCTCTTCACCGTCGTTGACGAGAAGGAACGCCTTCTTCGTGCCGGGCTCCAAGAGGTCGGCGTTGCCCTCACCGAAAAGGGCTATAACCCCGTAAACCAGATCGTGGGATATATCCTTTCCGAAGACCCGACATACATAACCACATACAAATCCGCACGGAGTAAAATCATGCGGCTCGACCGCGATGAGCTCCTTCAAGACCTCGTTCGCGTTTATCTCGATTCCGATAAGCCCAAGGCATAAGCCTCAGGCTTTATACCGCATTTTAACCAAATAAATTGACATAAATTTGTTCACTATTTGTAACTATTTTTGCTTGCATTCTTCTAACATTTATGATATAATAATATCGTGGTTAATTTCAAACAATATACCTAAAAAAGGGGTATGATTATTATGAAATTAGCGGCAATGTTATTGGCGGCGGCAATAGCGTTTGGAATGACGGGATTGACGGCGGCAGCTGACGATTTGGATACAACTTCTTACGGCTACGGCATGGGACGCGAAGTTGACAGCAACAACCGACCGTACGGTGCGGATAACTTCAACGCCGAATACTCTGCACAGGGTGCATACGCAATATTTGAACCCGGTGCGGGCGTTGTTTTAACCTTCGATGCAGGCTACGAAAACGGCTACACGGTTAAAATACTCAACAGTTTGGCGGAAAAAGGCGTTCACGCGATCTTCTTTGTCACAGGCGATTATGCTAAAGACAACAAGGCTTTAATCAGACGGATGATCGATGACGGTCACATAATCGGCAATCACGGCATGAAGCATAAATCTATACCCGGGCTTTCCGGGGAGGCTTTGACAGCGGATATAATGACGCTTCATGATTATATTAAGACAGAATTTAACTATGACATGATATATTTTCGCCCCCCTTGCGGTGAGTTTTCCGAAAAGTCACTGTCTGCGGTTTCCGATTTGGGATACACCACACTCATGTGGAGTTTCGCCTATGTTGACTGGGAAGAAAATAATCAACCCGACCCCGATGCCGCTTTGAAGCGAATATGCGAGGCGGCTCACGAAGGAGAGATCATGCTTCTCCACGCGGTAAGCTCGGTCAATGCAGACCTGATGCCGCAGATCATCGATAATATCAGATCACAGGGTTTGGAATTTGTACTTCCTGTGGTAAAGTATAACTGATATTATCATTAACTAAGTTGATTTTTTGTGCATTTGCGAAAATGTGCAAATTCATAAAAGCTGTTGATGCAGACAATGGCTTTTGACGCACGGACGCCGTGCCCTTCTTGTATCTCGGTGTGCCTGCACTAACAGGCACACCGCTTTTTTTCTCTATTT
>JAISIC010000047.1 GCA_031262225.1 Ruminococcus sp.
CCGGGGATTCCGATTTTAGCCCCCGGCGAGAGGATAACCCCCGATATTATAGATTATATTATCTATGCCAAGGAAAAGGGATGCAGCCTGACAGGCACGCAGGACATGGAAACCGAAAATATTAATGTTTTAAGGAGATGACGGCATGGAGATTTGGTTCAGCGAATGTCATACCCCCGATGTGAAGCTGTCAATCCGCATAGACAGACACTTACACTCCGAAGAGAGCGAATTTCAGCGAATTGACGTCTTCGATTCGCCCGAGTTCGGACGATTTTTAACCCTTGACGGCTTCATGATGCTCACAGAAAAGGATGAGTTTATCTATCACGAGATGATAACCCATGTTGCCATGGCATCAAATCCGGCGATTAAAAAGGTGCTTGTTATCGGTGCGGGTGACGGCGGGACTATCCGCGAACTTGTCCGTTATCCTCATATCTGGCATATTGACGTTGCCGAAATCGACGAACGTGTTGTTTCGGTCTGCAAGGAATACTTAGAACAGACTGCAAGCGGATTTTATGACAACAGGGTGCATATACATTTTGAAGACGGTTTAAAATATGTCAGGAGCAAAGAAAATTTCTATGACCTTATAATCGTTGACAGCACCGATCCGTTCGGACCGGGAGAAGGGCTCTTCACCGCCGAATTTTACGGCAACTGCGAGAACGCTTTAACCGAAAACGGAATACTCATAAACCAACACGAAAGCCCTTATTACCCCGACGATGCAAAGTCGGCAATCCGTGCTCATAAGAGGATTAAAAGCGCATTCAAAACGGCTCTCGTCTATCAGGCACATATCCCGACCTATCCTTCGGGGCACTGGCTTTTCGGGTTTGCAAGCAAAGGCAACATAAACCCCTTTGATTTTGATAAAAAAGCTTGGGAAGCTTTGAATATAAAGACTAAATATTATAACACCGACATTCACACGGGGGCGTTTGCCCTGCCGACATATGTCAAGGAGCTATTGGAAAGCTAACACAGGTGGAAGGCTAAGTAATTATGCGTAGCGAATATAACAGATTTATAGGGTGCAATGCCGAGTTTGAAGAAGCAGAGTATGTGCTTTTCGGTGCACCTTTTGACGGAACGACTTCATACCGCCCCGGAACAAGATTCGGTCCGTCGGTAATGCGGCGTGAATCATTCGGCATTGAAACATATTCCCCCTATCAGTACTGTGACCTTGAGGACTGTGCTGTTTTCGATGCGGGCGACCTTGAACTGCCGTTCGGGAACACAGAGCGTGTGCTTGAAATGATCGAGCATATGACATCAAAGATAATCACCCGCGACAAAAAGCCTGTAATGCTCGGCGGCGAGCACCTTGTCACCCTCGGTGCGGTTCGTGCTCTCGTAAAAAAATACCCCGATTTGCGGATTATCCATCTTGACGCCCACGCCGACCTTCGCGATGAATATCTGGGCGAAAAGCTGTCCCACGCGACGGTTATGCGGCGATGCTCTGAGCTTGTGGGGATGAAAAATATCTATCAATTCGGCATACGAAGCGGAACTGCGGATGAGTTTCTTTTCGGACGTATTCAAAACCCGATCTTCGGGCTTGAAAATGTTGATGAGGAGATTGAAAATATCCTCTTTGTCGCACAGGACTATCCTGTCTATATCACCCTCGACCTTGACGTACTTGACCCTTCAATCTTCCCGGGCACAGGCACTCCCGAGCATAACGGCTTCACCGTTTCAGAAGTGCTGGCGTATACGATGGCTTTTTCAGACCTTAACATCGTCGGCTTCGACCTCGTGGAGCTATCCCCACCCTACGACCCCTCGGGGATATCCGCCGCCGCCGCGAATCTCATTCTCCGCGAAATGTTAATCTACTATTCACAGTTTAACAGATCGCAGCAGATTGCAGAAAACAGCAGTCTTGACGACATTGATGACCTTGAAATTGACACGGAGTTTATAATATAAAAGGAATATAAATGTTAAGACGTTTTATACGCAGAGCAAGAACAGTCGGTGCTTTGCGTGCATGGGAATATCTTATAAAATGGCTTTTAATATCAGTCCCATGCGGGGTTTTAGTCGGGCTTTCCGTGAGCCTTTTTCGCTTTGCCATTAACAGTGCAAACAGTTTCCGCCCCGAATACCGCACTATTTTATTGCCGCTTTTGCCTGTTGTCGGAATCGTAATCGTTTATATCTACAGGAAAGCGGGTTTTGCAAACGACAACGGCACCAACGATATCGTCGCCGCCGCACATGACGGAACAACCTCAGTTGAGTGGAAAAAAGCACCGCTCGTTTTCGCCGCTTCGGTCTTAACACACCTCACAGGCGGTTCGGCAGGGTGCGAGGGTGCATCGCTTCAGATCGGCGGCGGGGTGTTAGCCCCTGTTTCGGGACTTTTGAAGATGGGGAAAAACGATTCTTCGGTGCTTATGATGACAGCGATTGCCTCGGCTTTCTCTGCTCTCACAGGTGCACCAGCCGCCTCCGCTATCTTTGCGGTTGAGATTGCCATTGTCGGCTCAATCCAGTATTCAGCACTCCTTCCCTGTGTAGCAGGAGCGGTCACGGCGTTTTGGACAACAAGGCTTATCGGGCTTTCGGGCGAGGCGTTCGTCATAACCGGCATACCCACAGGCGTTGATTTTGTCGTCCTCGGTAAGGTCGCAGTAATAGGGATTTTCTCTGCCATAACTGCAATAGCATTTTGTCGTGCCATGGAGCAGAGCAGAAAACTATATACGAAGTATCTGAAAAATCCATATATCAGGATAATTGTCGGGGGGCTTTTGGTTTCGGGGATTATCTTCCTCCTTGGCACCGACATATATTCGGGTGCGGGTTATAAAACCATTCATGCGGCGTTTGTGACAACCCAACCTTGGTATGTTTTCATATTAAAACTGATTTTGACAGCCCTGACCCTTGCCGCAGGTTTTCGCGGCGGCGAGATTCTGCCTACATTCTTCATCGGTGCGACGATGGGGAGTGCGGCGGCGACACTTCTGGGGCTTGACACCTCGTTCGGTGCAGCGCTGGGATATGCGGCGGTCTTTTGCGGGGTCACAAACTGTCCCCTCGCGGCATTTGCCCTTGCGGCGGAGATTTTCATGCCGGAAAAAGGTTCCGCACCGCTTTTTTTCGGAACTGCAATAGTTATAAGCTATCTGCTTTCGGGATATGTCGGGCTATACCCTGCACAGGTTTATTATCAGACTAAAATGCGGCTCAGGCGATATAAACGAGCCGATATGAAGGATGCCGAAGAGCTTGACGGCGATATAACATAAGGAATAAAATTATGAACAGATTTTTTCTGCCCGAGAAAAGCCCCGAATCGGGGCTGATAACGATAATCGGCGATGATGCAAACCATATAAGCAACGCCTTACGCAAAAGAGCGGGCGACGAAATTATCTTCACCCGAGACGGCAAGGACTTTTTTTGTCTGATTTCAGAAATCGGACCCGATTTTGTTTCGGCGGCGGTTATGAGGGTTGAAGCCGTACATTCAGAACCGAAGTTCAAACTCACCCTCTTTCAGGCACTGCCGAAATCGGACAAGATGGAGCTTGTAATCCAAAAATGCACAGAACTCGGCGTTTCAAAGATAGTCCCTTTCATATCCGACCGCTGTGTTTCACGCCCGAAAGACCCTGCCGCGAAGATAAGCAGATGGCGGCGGGTTGCCGAATCTGCCGCAAAGCAGTCGGGGAGAGGCATAATCCCCGAGGTTGCCGAAATAAGCCTCTTTGATGGGATTATAACGCAGATTGCGGGATTTAAAAACGTATCACCGGTTTTTCTTTGCAACGAAAACGGCGGTGAAAAACTCACCCTCCCTAAACGTGCGGAGGCTGCCGCTGTTATTGTCGGAGCGGAGGGCGGCTTCACCGCACGCGAAACCACCCTTGCAGAGTCCGCAGGAGCTGTGAGCATCACCCTCGGGAGCAGGATTTTACGCTGCGAAACCGCACCTATCGCCGCCACTTCAATTATAATGTATCTTGCCGGCGAAATTTAAAAATTCACAATATTTTCAGATTTTTTATATTGATATTTAGCTCTCGGTATGATATAATGATAACATAACAAAAGCGGAGGTACATTCCATGAAAGCACTCGGTCTTGCATTTTTAGCGATCACATCCGCCGCAATCGGCGCAGCTGTCGCTTCCTATGTAATAAAAAAACAAAACGACCTCGATCTTTACGATTTTGAATTTGATGAAGACGACGATTTTGCAGATGACGATTTTGCAGACGACGATTACGACATAATCCCGACAGAGATTAATGTTGTGTCACAGACAGACGACATTTCCGATCTCGAAGCGATGGACGGTTCAGACATTGAATAATAGTATTTAGGTAATATACAAAATAAACTGCATTGCAGCGGTTTATTTGTGTTTTTCATTAATTTTTTACGGGCGGATATGGCGGAATCGGCAGACGCGCCAGATTCAGGTTCTGGTCGGAGCAATCCGGTGGAGGTTCAAGTCCTCTTATCCGCAGAAGCTTATCATTAAACGTGATAGGCTTTTTCTTTTTTAAAAATTTATATTATGTTCACCATTGCCTTATAAAAATATGCTATAATTATTATGATTTAAATAAAAAGAGAGAAAGATATTATGGACGGATTTGAACTGTTTTTAACGATACTTTCGGCTTTGGGCGGGCTTGCACTGTTTATCTACGGCATGAACCTCATGGGTGAAGGGCTTGAAAAAGCCTCCGGCTCAAGGCTTGAACGAATTTTAGATAAAATGACATCGAACCCGCTTGTAGGCGTGGTTTTGGGTGCGGCGGTGACGGCGATTATCCAGAGCTCGTCGGCGACGACAGTTATCGTTGTCGGGCTTGTCAATGCCGGAATGCTCAAACTCCGTTCGGCAATCGGCATAATCATGGGTGCAAATATCGGTACTACAGTCACGGGGCAGATTCTCCGCCTTGCAGAGCTTGACACTTCCGGTGGTGCCTCAAAGGCGATGGAATTTCTTAAACTTGACACACTTATTCCGATAATATGCCTTGCGGGGCTTATAATAATCATGACAACAAAGAAGATGACCGTCAAAAACATCGGGCAGATCTTTTTGGGGCTCGGCATACTCTTCACCGGCATGAGTGCCATGACTGCGGCGGTTAAGCCCTTAGCGGAGCTTCCGGCGTTCGGCGAGGCGTTCGCGGCAATGTCAAACCCGATTTTAGGCGTGCTTGTCGGTGCGGGGGTAACGGCGATTATCCAGAGCTCATCCGCTTCGGTCGGAATACTCCAAGCCCTGTCCGTGTCAGGGCTCATCACATTCTCGTCCGCCTTCCCGATTATCATGGGACAGAATATCGGTACAACGGTAACATCCATCCTCTCGGCAATCGGCACGACAACCAATGCAAAGCGTGCCGCCGCCGTCCACCTTATGTTCAACCTTGTCGGCACAATTGTTTTCCTTTCGGGGATATACCTCATCCAGTCGCTCATCGGTTTTCCGTTCTGGAACGACCCTATCGACATGGGCGGCATCGCAAACTTCCATACCCTCTTTAATGTAGTCTGCACGCTTTTGTTCATCCCCTTTATTAAGGGCTTTGAAAAGCTTGCCACGCTCGTTATCCGCGACAAGAAAAACAAAACTCCTGTCGAAGAATATACCCTCACCCTCGACGAGCGTCTCCTCAAATCGCCCTCCCTTGCAATCGGACAGGCTATGCACACCCTTATTTCGATGGCGAACCTCTCAAAAGTTAATTTCGATTTCGCGAAGGGGCTTTTGTCGGAATATTCCGAAGATACCGCCGTTTCGATTAAGGCTGCCGATGAGCAGATCGACAAAATGGAGGACGGTCTCAATTCATATCTTGTGAAGATTGCGGAGCTTGATTTGACCGAGTTTGAAAGCCGTCGGGTGACCATGCTTATGTACCTCACTACCGAGTATGCACGAATCGGGGCATATGCTAAGAATATCTTTGAAAATGCACAGACCCTTCACGAGAGCGGCTTGTCATTTTCCGAAACAGCAAAAACCGAAACAGAGGTTATCTATAAAGCCCTTGACGAGATTATCGCACTCTCCCTTTCGGCGACAGAACGCTCCGATCCGAAGCTTGCATATCGAATTGAACCCCTTGAAGAGACGATTGACGTCCTCAACGATACCCTTAAATTCCGCCATATAAACCGACTTAAAAACGGCGACTGCTCGGTTGAGAGCGGCGTTGTCTATCTTGATATGCTTGTGAACCTTGAACGTATCGCCGACCACTGCTCAAACATCGCTGTGTATGTTCTCGGCTCGACAAAGGGGCATGAAAACTTAAGCCGCCATGAATATATCGAACATCTTCACCACGAAATGCCGGATGATTACCGCGAGCTTTTGGATGAATACGGGAATATATTCAAACTAAACTAAACTAAACAAACTGAAAACGGAGGACAGAAATGGGAAATTGGATACATTCCGCGAATATATACCACATCTACAGCCTGAATTTTTGCGGTGCAGAGAAGTTTCGGAAAGACTTTGACGGGACAAAAGGGCGTATACTCAAAATTTTGGACTGGATTCCGCATATAAAGGAGACGAACTTCAACGCTGTTTTATTTGCACCTGTTTTCGAGTCCACCGAGCACGGCTATGATACCGCAGATTTTCTTAAGATTGACGCACGCCTCGGCTCAAACGAGGATTTTAAAACCGTCGCCGATGCACTGCACAAAGAGGGGATAAAGATTATTCTCGACGGTGTGTTTAACCATGTCGGGCGTGATTTTTTTGCCTTCACAGACCTTCGCGAAAAGGGTCAGGCAAGCGAATATAAAGACTGGTTTGCGGGGGTCAATTTCGGCGGTCGTTCCCCCTTCGGCGATAACTTTTCATATGAGGGCTGGAGCGGGCACTATAACCTTGTCAAGCTCAATCTCTATAACGATGCGGTCGTGAATCACATCTTTGCGGCTGTTAAAATGTGGGTAGAAAAGTGGGGGATTGACGGCATACGTTTTGATGCCGCAGACTGCCTTACCGACGACTTCATCAAGCGTTTCAGACGTTTTGCAAAGTCCTCTTTCGGGGAAGATTTCTGGCTGATGGGCGAAATTATCCACGGGAACTATGCGCGTTGGGCGAACCCCGAAATGTTCGACTCGGTGACAAATTATCAATGCCATAAGGGGATATATTCCTCCCACAACGACAAAAACTACTTTGAAATCGCACACAATATCGAACAGCAAAGAAGCCAATACGGCAACAGCCTGTACCTTTATAACTTTGTCGATAACCATGATGTGCAAAGGATCGCAACAGCACTTCGCGATTATTCACATATCAAAAACGTCTACACCATGCTCTATACCTTTTACGGCGTGCCGTCGGTGTATTACGGCTCGGAGTTCGGGATTAAGGGAGCTAAGGGGCAGGGGGCGGATGCCGACCTTGCGATTCGCCCGAATCTTGATATAGAAAATATCCCCGACAGAGATGACGAGCTTGCTGCTCATATAGCGAAATTAGGCGATATCAGAAAACGTCTCCCTGTTATTCAGACAGGCTTTTACGACAAGGTGTATCTCAATAACCGCACCTTAGTCTATAAGCGTGAGCTTTCGGGAACTGTTGCTTATGTTGCCTTCAATATTGATGAAAACGATTATACTTTCAGTATAAAATCCACAACCGAATACTGGGTGGATTGCCTGACGGGTACGCGATATAAGTCCTTTAACGGCGAAGTCAAGATAGAGCTCCCCGTAAACTCGTCGGGGATATATGTTGAAGAGCACGTGTATAGGAACGCTTTCGGCAATGAAATAATCGAAGCCGAAGAAGCGGCTATAGAAGAAGCAAGCGAAGATATGTCGGTTGAAATTACGCCCCAATTGGAATCAGAGCCGACAGTAAGAAAATCGGATATAATTCCGCTTGGGGTTAAAAACAACCGCCGGGTTAATGTCGGCGGAAAATATCATCATTTCAAGGGGAATGATTATCGTGTTTTAGCGGTTGCAAGGGATCACGAAACCACCGAAGAACAGGTTGTCTATATCGCACTTTACGATTCGTTTGAAATCTGGGTGAGACCTATGCAGAATTTCCTTGAAGAGGTTGATGACCACGGTAATATCAAACAGCGATTTGCTGAAATAGAATAAAAGTTTTAGGAAGGGGGTTCGGGGGAGAACCCTTTTTCAAAAGGGTTTCCCCCGCGTTCCTATTTAGTACCATACATACGGTCGCCGGCGTCTCCAAGCCCGGGAATGATGTAAGAATTATCGTCAAGCTTTTCATCAATCGCCCCTGTGTAGATCACAACGTCGGGGAAGGCGGTGTTCACAGCTGCAACGCCCTCAGGCGATGCGATAATACACATGAATTTGATGGATTTCACGCCCGCTTTTGAGACAAGCTCAATTGCCTTAACGGCTGACGAGCCGGTTGCAAGCATGATATCGAAGATGATAACTTCACGCTCCGCGATATCAAACGGGAGCTTACAGTAATAGTCAACTGCCTCGCGGGTTTCGGGGTCACGATACAGCCCGATATGCCCGACTTTAGCCGCGGGAACAAGGGTGAGAGCACCGTCAAGCATCCCCAACCCTGCCCTGTAGATGGGCACGAACGCGATTTTCTTGCCGGAGATAACCCTTGAACGTGCTGTGCCGAGCGGCGTTTCAACCTCAACGGTTTTCAGCGGCAGATCGCGTGTCGCTTCATAGCACATGAGCATTGCGGCTTCGGAAGCAAGCTCGCGAAACTCCTTCGCGCCTGTGTTTGCATCACGAAGCAGGGATATTTTATGCTGTACGAGGGGGTGTTCAACAAGTTTTATATTGAGCATTGCGGTTACTTCCTTAATTGTTTTTGGTATATATAAAAATGCGAGTTTTGAAGATGTTCAAGTTCGGGGTAGTTTTCGATGATGTAAAGTTTTAGTTTAACGTCATGTGAACGTGACATGAAAAATGCTATAAGCTGTCCGATAAAGAGGAGAATACAATAAAAAAGAGTCAACCAGATGTTTATAAACATTAAAATTATACAGGCGGTAATAGGAATGAGCATTATAAGAATAATTTTCTTGTTATAGCTCATGGTTTTGTCGGCGTACTCTTTACGGTGCTCTTCGGTCATGTCACTGATAAATAATCCATCGTTAATACGTATATTCATCAGCAATTCATCGGATAAGGCATCATTTTTATTTTCGTACCGCTCTTTTGTTTGACGATAACTTACTTCTTTTTGCGGAAGGTTATTCATATTAATCTGCAGAAAGTCGCGTAAAATTTTAAGCAGATATATAAGCGGTATAAAGCCGCATGGAATGATGAAGGTGATGCTTACTATAGCATGAAAGATCTGGTCGCTGTTTTCGTAAATCATTCAAGCCCCATAATCTGATTGACCCGGCGTTCGTGGCGTCCGCCCTCAAAGTCGGTCGAAAGATATTTTTCAACTGCCGATATTGCGACACCCACGCCTGTCACGCGTTCACCGAGGCATATGCAGTTTGCGTTGTTGTGAAGTCTTGCCATCTCGGCGGTGAAAGCGTCGGTCACAAGTGCGGCACGGATTCCTTTTATCTTGTTTGCCGCCATGGATATACCGATTCCTGTTCCGCAGACAAGGATTACGAAACTTGTGCTTTTCTCCGAAAAGCTTTCTTTATTTTCCAAAAAAGCTCTGCAAGCATCTTCGGCGGCGAGGGGATAATCATAGGGCGAGCCGTCAATACAACCGTATTCTTTGAACGACAGGTCTCTGCTTTCAAGATATTTTATTATTTCACGCTTGAGACGATATCCTGCGTGGTCGGAACCTACAAAAATCATGCGTTAAGGTACTCCTTTTGATCATCTGTAAGGGTGTCTATATCTATTCCCAAATTTTCATTAAGGAGCGAGGCAACATACTCATCAATTTCGCGGGGGACATTTATAAGCCGCCCCGGCAGGGAGTCTTCGTTATCGACAAGAAACTGTGCGGAAAGGGCTTGAATAGCAAAACTCATATCCATGATTTCGGCGGGGTGACCGTCGCCAGCCGCAAGGTTCACAAGCCGCCCTTCGGCAAGAACATATATAGTATTACCGTTTTTTAAGGTGTATCCGACGATATTATTTCGAGCCTGTGTTATGGAAACAGCGTTTGCCCGTAACCACGCGACATCAACCTCAACATCAAAATGCCCTGCATTGCAGCATATAGCACCCGACTTCATTTTAGCAAAGCTTTTTTCGGTGATAACGCCCTTACAGCCGGTAACGGTTATAAAGAAGTCGCCGAGCTTTGCCGCCTCTTCCATCGGCATAACCTCAAAACCGTCCATGTGAGCTTCAAGAGCCTTAATGGGGTCGATTTCGGTGACAATAACCTTAGCACCGAGCCCTCGAGCCCGCATTGCAACGCCTTTTCCGCACCAGCCGTAACCGGCAACAACGGCGTATTTTCCCGCAACAATAAGGTTTGTGGTGCGGTTGATGCCGTCCCAAACCGATTGCCCGGTGCCGTAGCGGTTGTCAAAAAGGTGTTTGCAGTCGGCGTTATTGACCTTAACCATCGGGAAGGAGAGTTCATCTCTTTCCGCCATTGCTTCAAGGCGGATTATGCCGGTGGTGGTCTCTTCACAGCCGCCGATAACATAGGGGAGGAGTTCTCGGTATTTGGTGTGGATAAGGTGCACCAGATCGCCGCCGTCATCGATGATTATATTCGGACCGGCTTTAATCACAGCTTCGGTGTGCTCTTCATATTCCTCTTCGCTCGCTTTATACCAAGCGTAAACTTTCAACCCGTCAGCTTCAAGAGCCGCCGCAACGTCGTCTTGAGTTGAAAGCGGATTTGAGCCGGTTATATACATATCTGCACCGCCCGCCGCCAAAACCTTGCAAAGGTAGGCGGTTTTCGCTTCAAGGTGAACCGAAAGGGCAATCTTTTTTCCGGTAAACGGTTTTGTTATGGAAAAATTCTCTTCAAGCGTGCGAAGAAGGGGCATATGTGCCTTGACCCACGCTATTTTCTGTCTGCCCGACGGTGCAAGCGATATATCTCGAACCATATAAACCTACTCCGATTCTGCAAGGGTGTTTTTTATTATTGTTGCCGCTTTTTCATAATCAAATGCGTCAAGGGCACCCAAAATGTTGATAACAACCTTATTGAGCCGCTTACCGAAATCAACTTCGGAGAGGGTTATAGCCATCTCTTTTGCTTCCATGAAGCGGAAGTTGTCGAACTCTTCCAAAATGACGGTGATGGATTTTAAGAACTCATCTTCATTACCGGCACGGCTAAAATCAGCGGCATCTCCGCTTGCGGAGAAAACCTTGTCAAGGGAACGGCTGATATTATCAAGGATGTCGGTGAAAGCACCGATATTGTTGTCGTAATAGTCGACGTCTTTTCCGAGCACTGCTTTTTCAAGGGCACCGGCACGGGCGGAAGCCGCCGCAAAGCCGACATTTGCAAGGGTGGACTTCATGGAGTGAAGATACAGCCTTGCTCTGTCCATATCGCTCTTTAAAAGCGAACTTGAAATGCGTTCATTCGCCTCGGGGAGCTTGTCTTTGAGGATTCGCAGTGACTTCACATATGAATCGCGGTTTCCGGCAACATTTTTAAGTCCGCCGGTAACATCAAGTCCGGGAACTTCGTGAAGCGAACCGAGCACAGCCCCGGTATGTTCAGACCCGCCGCGGTTTTCCACCACGCTCACGCCGATATATTTATTGAAAACTTCGGCAATCGCCTGTTCGTCGATAGGCTTGATTAAAACGTCGTCAAAGCCCTTTTCGCGGAGCTCTGCCGCTGTATCTTCATCATCCGAACCTGTCAGAGCAACAATCGGGGTCTTGAAATTCCATTTTGTTGTTTTTATGTTTTCGGCTGTCTGAATGCCGTTCATTCCGGGCATGAGATAGTCCATCAAAATAAGGCTGTAAATTCGTTCGTTGCAAAGTTTTATTGCCGTGTCACCGTTCACGGCGGTGTCGCAGGGAATGCTCCAACGATTTTCAATCAGTGCAGATTCAATCTCAAGATTGATTTCGGAATCATCGACAACGAGTATACGGGTATCATCACGCATAGTTTATCTCCTTATTTATCCGGGCAGTTTATTTGGAAGTTTTATTGACAGCTAAAATAGGGGAGAATGAGAGCCCCAAAACGAGCCAGAAGAGCGGAGCAACCACCACCGAGGAAGTGTTTAGCACCGCTTGGCAGGCATAGGCGAAGATCGCGGTTAAAAGAATCGGTGCGAAGGGGCTTTTAAACCTTTTTATGAGGGTTACAAATGCTGTCACAAGCAGACCTATATATATAAGAGCACTGAGAATGCCGCGTGTTGCCGCCGTGAAGAGGTATTCGTTATAAGCTGTGTCATAAGTCATGGTTGAGAAATTTTGATATGCCGCGAAGCTGTCGGGACCGACACCGAGGACAGGGAACTTCTTTATCATTTCAAATGCCGCACCCCATGCGTTTTGGTAAAGGTTTCGGTCGTCGTTGATTGTCGAACCGACGATGAATTTCCGGAGTGCACCGTCAAATCTGGCAATATAAATATCGCGAATCCATATTCCCTGTGTGATAAGAACAATAAGGAATATCACCGCCGCCGCCAAAAGCAGAACTATCGCCATAAGGCGTATGTCATAGCCGAAAGCACCATCAGGCAGAGCTTTCATCTTCCGCTTTTTCTTGCCGGTATTTTCAGGTGAAGCTTCGGGAACTTTCGCTCTGACAAATGAAAGTATCACGAGGGCGACAGCCGCCGCCGCACAGCCGATTAATGGCGTTATGCTTGATGTGAAAAGCCCTGTCGTGAAAGCGGCAAGGGCGATAACGCCGAAAACTATGCGATGACGTTTCCCGAATACGGCAAGCCCGCCGCAAAGTGCGAAGATAAGCGTCACAAATCCGCCGTAAAAGATTGGGTTGTCGGTCACGCCGGAAGATATATATACATTGTCATAGGCAAAGGTGGGAAGGTGCCTGTATGCGTTGGGGAAGTCAAGTCCGGGGATATGCTGGAGCACTGAAAAAATAATCGAAACAGCCGCCGCGATACAAACCGCAACCGTTATCTTTGAAAGCGTTTTCTTATCCGTAACACAGGACGCGAGAAGGAATATCCCGAAGTAGCAAAGGAGCACCAAAAGCCCTTCGTATCTGCCGTATTCGCCCAAAAGCGGGGTTGTGAGCTCGTGCATCGAGTTTCTAAGCCCCTCATAAGGGTTCATAAACGCCGCGTAGTAGGAAGCGAAGGCTAAGACCGCAAGGGCGACGACAAACCAGAAAGAGACGTTCCGTTTAAGCTCAATGTCGCCTCGCAGGGCACTTATGAGGAAGAATAAAATCGCCGTGAAGCCGGAAATATATGTCCCGATGGCAAGGATGACGAAGTGATTGTTTATAATCGAGACTATAGCCCCCGACAGAATCGGAAGCAGGATAGCCGCAATAAGCCCGATTCGAGTCAGCCTCTCGACCGATTCGGGTTTCATGTTGAGTATGAAGTTTGATCTTTCGGTTGTCCCGAAGATGGTCTTGTGTGTCTTAGGCAATGTTATTCTCCGAAATCTTCTATTGATACATAAAAATTATACCATACGCAAAAATAAAATGCAATAGTTTTTACAAATTTGTTCTGTAGATTGTGATTTTAGGCGAGATATAAAATATAGAACGATATCCTATAAATCTATTAAACATAGTCTTTATCATCTATGAAAAATAGACAACAGATATCCAAAAATACGCATATTAATATCATTTCGCCGAAAAGCCGCGATATTCACATATATTTACTGCCAAAATCACAGAATGTTTACATTTCGTCCATTAAAAGATGTTTTATTAGGCGTTTTTATGTAGTAGACTAATGATAACAAAAGGATATTTTGCCGCCAAAAAGATACGCGAAAAAAGGATACGGAGTACGAAAAACGCGTATATAAAATTGAGCGTAAAAATTGATATAGAGGAGGATTTCTATGAAAAATTTAAAAATCGGTAAAAAATTATTGGTAGGTTTCGGAGTTCCCGTCGGACTCACAGTCGTAATAATGGTTCTTGTAATCATAACAAACAGTATGTCAATTACAAACATCACCTTAATTGAAGAACAAACAGATATCTGGAACTACGGACAGGTTATAAAGGGTGACTTTGACGATGCACGCATTTCCGCAAATGCAACATACTATAACTACAGCGATAATTCCTATAATGCCGTAAAAGCAGCTCTTGCAGATGCAGACAAAACAGCCGGTGAGACGATAGAATACATAAAAACTCACCCGAACATGGCAGAGTTTTTGGAAGAAGCGGAAGCCGCAGATAAGGCGATAGAGCTCTATGGCACCGAATTTGAAAACATGGTGAAATCCCTCAAGGATTCTCAAGCGGCTTACGATCAAGCGGTTATAGTCGGAACTGAGCTTTCGGCGAATATAGATGCAATCATGGCACGCCAGACCGAGCTTCTTGAAGGCGACATCACAGATATCAGAAACGGGCAGACCGTTGATACCGCTCATCGAATTGAAAACCTTAAAAAAGCGGCGGCAGTTACAGCTGCAATCACAACTGCAAGGGTTTCTGCACGCGGAGCACTTGCCGACTATACAGTTGATGCAGGGTTACAGGCAAAAACTGCGATAGAAGCGGCAGAAACGGCAATGAGCGAATATTACGGCTCCGTTAATGACGCGACAAACAAGGCAACCATTGAAACAGTTTTAACGGCTCTCACCCACTACGGCGATGCAATGGATTCATTTATCGCTGCTCAAAACACTTCAAGTGAAGCTGTTGCTGATTTCTCCGCGGCGGCAACCGAGGCGGCAGGTTACATATTCACACTTCAAGATCAGAACACAACCGTAAACGGGACTGTAGGAACAACAAAAGGTCTTGCAACCTTCGCCTTAATCCTTGTAACCGGCATAGTTGCGGCTTCCCTTATCATCACAATAATCATAGCCCGCAGGGTTACACATTCTATCACTGCCCCCATCAGCTTCATCACCTTCATTCTCGGAGAACTCGGTCACACAGGACGCACGACCTTCACCGATGATGAAATGAAAACAATCAGAAGTTACGCTTCGGGCAAAGACGAACCTGCCCAGTGTGCGAGGAATCTCGAACGGCTTACCGAAGCTCTCAACGGCGTTGCAGGTCTCCTCTCCACAGTTGCGAGCGGCGATCTGACAATCCGCCACACCGCAATGAGTGAGCACGACGTTATCAGCAAATCCATCATCACCATGCTTGACAACCTCAACAATATGTTCGGGGAAATCAACATGGCTTCCGATCAGGTTACCATCGGTGCTTCCCAGATATCCGATGCATCGCAGTCACTGGCAGAAGGCTCAACCGAGCAGGCGGCGACAGTTGAAGAACTCTCCGCTTCAATTGCTGACGTTGCAGAAAAGACCAAGGCTAACGCAGACCGTGCTATGACAGCTTCCGAGCTTTCCGTAACTATCAAGGGCAACGCCGAGACCGGCTCACACCAGATGTCCGAAATGACAGCCGCTGTTAATGAAATCAACGCCGCTTCACAGGATATCTCAAAGGTTATCAAGGTTATCGACGATATCGCGTTCCAGACAAACATTCTTGCTCTTAACGCCGCAGTTGAGGCGGCAAGAGCGGGTGAAGCAGGAAAAGGATTTGCAGTTGTTGCGGATGAAGTTCGTAACCTTGCATCCAAATCCGCCGCCGCCGCAAAGGAAACAGGACAGCTTATCGAAAACGCTATGAAAAAATCGGAGCAGGGTGCTCAAATCGCGGAGCATACAGCAGTTTCCCTCGGTGAAATTGTCAACGGAATCAACCGTTCCGCATCGCTTATCGCCGAAATCGCCGAGTCTTCCGAAGACCAGTCGATGGCAATCAGTCAGATCAACGAGGGTATCAGTCAAGTTTCGGAAGTTGTTCAGAAAAACTCTGCGACCGCCGAAGAGTGTGCGGCTTCCGCCGAGGAGCTCAACGCCCAGTCCGCAATCCTTGCCGACCACGTCGCACAGTTCAAACTCAGAAAATAGACACTATTATATAGTATACAGCCGCTCGATTGAAAAAGTCGGGCGGCTTATTTGTAATATACCGGCAGGACAAGCGAATATAATTGATATTATTATAGTATTACGGAGCTTTATATGAGTTTGTTGACCGGCGGATATACTGCAAGAACCGACATTAAGGGACTTTCGACCGAACAGGCAGAGGAGCGGCTTCGCGAGAACGGTGCTAATATTCTTGCCGCGAAGAAGAAGCGAAACCCCGCCGTTGTCTTTTTGGGGCAGTTTAAGGACGTTATGATTATCATCCTCCTTGCGGCAACGGCGGTGTCGGTCTTTTTAGGTGAGATTTACGATGCGGCAACCATCATTACAATAGTGCTGATAAACGCGATTATCGGGTTTTCACAGGAATATAAGACCGAAAAGACGCTCGAAGCTCTTGAGGAGATGGCGGCTCCGACCGCGAAGGTATACAGAGACGGCGAGACTGTGAAGATCCCGGCTTCCGAGCTTGTCACGGGCGATATTATCATTGTCGAAGCGGGAGACAGAATCCCTGCCGATGCTTTTATAACAGAATCAAAGGGCTTAAGGCTTGAAGAGAGCATCCTAACCGGCGAGTCTGTCGCCGTATATAAGCAAGGAACAGGCTTTGCAGACAGCGACAATTCGCTTGGCAAGGACAATATCCTTTATATGGGAACGACCGCCGTCAAAGGCACAGGCGAAGCACAGGTTATCGCGACGGCGCTGTCAACACAGATGGGCAAAATTTCGGGGATGTTAGGCGATATTGAAGACAGTCAAACGCCGCTCCAAAAAAGGCTTGCAGAGCTTGGCAAGGTTGTCGCGATAATATGCATGGGCGTTTGCGTTATCGTCACCCTTGCCGGGATTATTCGCGGCGAGCCGGTGCTCGATATGCTCATGACAGGGATTACAATCGCCATTGCGGCAATCCCGGAGGGGCTTCCCGCGACTGTGACCATCGCCCTTGCCCTTGCCGTAAGGCGAATGCTCAAGAAAAACGCACTTGTGCACAAGCTTCATTCGGTTGAAACACTCGGCTGTGCGGAGGTTATCTGCACCGACAAGACCGGGACCGTAACCGAAAACAAGATGACAGTCACCGAGATTTTCGCCGGCGGAGACCTCTATAATATTTCGGGAACCGGATATAAAAGAGCAGGGGAGATAACCAAAAGCGGCTTTCGGATTAATCCGAAAGCCCAAAAGCCGCTTCGCGAAGCCCTTATCGCCTCTGCACTCTGCGAAAACAGCCGCATTTCATGTGACAGAAGCAGAAGCTTTAATATTAATGACGAGTTTGACACCTTCGGCGACCCCACCGAGACGGCGATTTTGATTGCGGCGGCAAAGGGCGGGATATATGCGGAGGATCTGCTTCGCGAATGCAGACGGGTTGACGAAGAGCCTTTCGACAGCGAAACCCGTTTCATGGGTGTGCTATACCGCAGGGGCGGCAACATGAATTTCAATCACACAGCATATTTGAAAGGTGCTTCGGATGTTATCCTTGACAGATGCAGTTTTCAGCTGACAGACGAGGGAATATGTCCCCTCACCGTCTATGATAAAAGGAAGATAGCTGTTGCGGTTGATGCGATGGCGGCTTCGGCACTCAGGGTTTTGGCAGTAGCCGCAAAAGACACGGAAAATCTTTCCGACACCACCTGCGGCTGTGTGTTTTTGGGGCTTGTCGGAATGATAGATCCGCCGAGGGCAGAGGCTAAAAAAGCTGTGAAGCTTTGCAGAAGTGCTTCAGTCAAAACAGTTATGATAACGGGCGACCACAAGGACACGGCGGCGGCTGTGGCACGCGAAGCCGGGATCATGAGGCAGGGTGATCTTGTTATCACAGGCTCGGAACTGGCTCTGATGACCGATGCCGACCTTCGCGATATCCTCCCGAAAGCTTCCGTGTTCGCACGTGTCAGCCCCGCCGATAAGCTTCGGATAGTCAGAGGATTTAAGGCTTTAGGCAAGACGGTTGCCATGACAGGCGACGGGGTGAACGACGCTCCCGCCGTGAAGGAAGCGGATATCGGCGTTGCCATGGGGATAACGGGGACTGATGTGACCAAGCAGGCGGCTGATCTTGTGCTCCTTGACGATAACTTCGCAACCCTCGTCTCCGCAGTTTCGGAAGGGCGAGGAATATACGGCAATATCCGAAAGTTTGTTAGGTATCTTCTTTCCTGCAACATCGGCGAGGTGCTCACCATGTTTTTGGGGCTCTTAATGGGTATGCCGATTGTGCTGCTGCCGACACAGATTCTTCTTGTCAACCTTGCCACAGACGGACTTCCGGCGGTTGCCCTCGGTATTGAGCCTAACGACCCCGACGACATGAAAAAGCCGCCGCGAAAAGCCTCCGACAGCTTCTTTGCGGGCGGTTTGATGGGGAAGATTGTCTTTCGAGGTATCCTCATCGGTCTTTTGACCCTTGCATCCTTCACAACACTGCTGAACATGACCGGGGACGTGAATATCGCACGAACCGCCGCCCTTGCCACCCTTGTGCTCTCACAGCTTATGCACGTTTTTGAATGTAAGTCCGAAAAGAAGAATATCTTCTCTGTTAATTACCTGAATAACCCAAAACTTATCTTAGCGGTTTTGAGTTCGCTTATTATAACAGCTGTTGCAATCTTCTTTCCGCCCGCACAAATTATTTTCGGTACAACAACGCTCACAGCTCTCCAAACGCTTATAGCACTCGGTTTCGCCGTCATCGCCCCGATACTTCAATGTATATTTAAATAGTAAAAGCCCCGTGATTTGCTATTATGGGAGCCCCGCGATTTTCAATCGCGGGGCATTTGTTTCCAAATTGTAATCTAATTTTAACAAAAAAGTCACAATAAAAGGATTGACTTATTACCAATTACCATATATAATAATGGTAGTAGTTAAATTGTCTAATTTTATGAATGAAAAATATATAATTTTTTTAGCTTCCACGAGGTGAATTTTGATTATGAAAACAAAACGCGCCAGCGGCACAATGCTTATACTTGTTGTAGCATTTATGCTCATATTGATAGTATTTTGCATGGCAACCCTTGCCATGGTTACCGTTGCAAACAATCGTGCTGTAACCAAATTCGAGGAGAATCAGTCGTACTACACGGCGGCATCCGCACTCGAAGTGTTTGCAAGCGGCTCTCTTAAGGATGAAACATACTATGCCGTTGATTCAGGCGGTTCACCCAGAAAATATATAAAACCCGACGGAACGGATTTACCGAAGCTGACCCAAGGGCGTGCTTTGGAGCTTGATCTTTACAAGCTCTCTGTTCTCCGTGAATCGGGGGTTACACCCGAAAAGCCTATGGGTGACGGTGCGGAGGGCACGGATGAAATATTCGGCACTTCAAATCCGCTCAACTTGATTATTAATATGACATCCGCTTCTGCCTTCTCGACTAACGCGACTTTCGGCAATCAGTTTACATCAAACCCAAGCTATAAATATGCCGAATACGCAGTGGAGCTTCCCAATGTGTCATCGACATCGCCGTCTCTTGTGTTAGAGTCGGATCATAACTTCGGCCTTTTTGCCGACAAAAAACCGGACGGCAGCCATGCTAAGATAAAGGTTGAAGTAATCGAGCGTTACTATGACATGGCAGGCGTTGAACAGGCAGATATTAAAAAATACATGGAAGGTCTGCTTGATTCCGATGCCTCCACACCGACTTCAGATGAAATTTCTGCGGTAAGTGCAATTCTCACCCCTACAAACGCCCCCGACGCAACATTAATTGAAGCGGCAATTCTTGGCGGCGAACGTCATAAAGACTATTTCAGAATCCGCGTAACCGCCGAAACCGAGCTTTTGGGTGTTAAGGGCGTTACAGCGAGAGAATTTACTGTTCAAGATGCACCCGGCGATGATTTTGACAGTGCAAACATCTCATCCGGCGGACTCGGAAACGGCGACAAGAACATAACAATGAACATAACCGGCGGTGCAACGACAATGGAGAACCTCAACCTGTTTGTGCCCGGTCAGATAGGATCATACTATTCAGAAAAGGATATCTTCTTCGGACAATCCGGCGAAATACTCCTCGGCCCCCGCGACCACCTTTTTGCCAAGGGTCATATTATATTCGGTAATGCCGGCGGCACAGCTGTCGCAACAAACGGAAACGCCGCTTACATATATGCAGGTCAGGGAAT
The DNA here is from genome assembly GCA_031262225.1 of Ruminococcus sp. Classification (GTDB taxonomy): domain Bacteria; phylum Bacillota; class Clostridia; order Oscillospirales; family Ruminococcaceae; genus JAISGY01. Next base: position 20,255 of record JAISIC010000047.1, read on the forward strand.
ATATGCGGCAGGTGCGGTTGCTATCGGTAACGGTGCCGGTGCTCTGAATACGCCGATCTCTGTCATCACAGCCGGTCCTTTCGATTACACAAGTAGTGTTGTCATAAACGGTGACCTTATCGCAGATGCACTTAGAATATATAATCAGGGTGCGACCGCAGACACCAGCCTTTCTGTCTCCGGCAGCATTTATGTGAATGACTATCACACCATGCCCGATAACTCCATAACCATCTATACAGACCAGGCAAGCGGTAACCCTATCAGCTTCACCTCCGAATATCCTTCGGTTGTTCCCGGGTATGCGGCTAACGTTCAATCGACCGCTGACGGATTTATCCATGTTAATGATCGCATCTATCTCGGTTATAAAGCAGACGAATCAGACCCGAACCTCGGCGGTGACAACAATAACGTAACAAGGCACTACATTACCATCGGTCTGTCGCCGATAAAATGTAATTCAGACACTGAGGTTTGGTCTAACGACGGAACTATTTTGTACGGTACCGTTGACCAGCTATACATGGGAACTCATTCCGATTACGAGTTTGCTCCTTCGAGCAAGGCGCTTTTAACCGGCAACATTGATTACGCTAACGGCGTTCCCGCAGTTAAAGTTGATTACTGGGCAGATTCACTCGAATCAGTTTTAGGTAAGGGCGATAAAATTCAAAAGCGGTTCGAACTCCCCAAGGCTCTGTACATGGAACCTACCAACGATCTGTTTATGCCGACAACACAAAGCAAATTCTCCCCGCTTATGTATTCGTCCTTCTTCACCGCAGACGGCGACCTTATTGACACCGCAACAGGTGCATCCGCTTGGGATTCGTCAGTGGTATGGTATAACGAGTATGACTCTAACATGCCGGATCCTCCCGGTGTATATGGCTCCAAAAACGGTAACTATAAGTTCGGAGTGAATGTAGCGGGTCTTATACCCGGAGCAACACAGTCGCACTTCGGCGGCGGTGTGGGTGCATATCCTGCTTCCGCGATAACCGCTGCACACAAAACAGCAGAAGCGGATTATCTCATTGAAAATGAAGATTTCTCCGAAATTGATGCTGCCAGCGATACAGCCTTCTATGCGGCGCACTTTAATCTTTACAGCTCATATGCAACAAGAACAGCAAACGGGCAGGCTTCCTATACCTACACCGGCACCAACGGCTCGGAGACGATAGCTCCCTATACAATGCCTGCCGGAGACCTCATATCCTCTTCCGGACTTGTGAACGGTGCAGCCGACCCGTATGGTTCTAACACAGTCTATATTGACGCAACAACCGACGAGATAGAGCTGCAGTTTGACGGCAATGTTTACGGCACATATATAATCAAAGGCGATAAGAAGGTCAACCTCCTTATTCCCGGAAGCGGCGATGTTCAGTTAGGCTATGGTTCGACCGGCTATGTGGATGTTCGTATATACAGAGAAAAGGTATATGCAATGCTTCACAGCACCGTAGCAGGAACATCCAACCCTTGCACATTCCGCATAGGTGAGGGTTCAAGCGTTAAAGAAGCATCGGTCGGCGACACGCATATCTATGTAAGTTCCGATGTCGATATTGACTACGGCGGAGGCAATTCGATTATCGCATCGGTAATCGTAGCACATATGTCAGAATTTGAAGTTTTCGTAACACAAGGATGCAGACCCAGTCCGTATGTTGACTATAAAGGCATCGGGCGAAACACAAGTGATTTCTGCACAATGGGTTCGATTTTCTCAAACAACTACAAAAAAGGCGGTGTCGGAGGTTCTTCAACCGGTAAAGCGGGCAACCTCTTCTTGAAGACCGATGTTCCGCCGGAAGACGGCAAGCCGAACTTCAACTGGTCCACCCTCAGATACCTCTCGGGGAATAACTAAAACTTAATAAAATTAAAGCACATAGGCTGAAAAGCTTATGTGCTTTTTTATTTCCCCCGATTTTTTACCGAAAAAATTTGCAAAAATATCTTGATATTTAATTCGTAATATGGTAAAATAGAAATGTTAGAGTATTTTCAGATACATTTTTTACAATCTATATACTTAGGAGAGATTTTATTATGGCAGGACTTAACAAGGTATCGGTTGACGATATAAACGTAAAGGGCAAACGTGTTCTCGTTCGCGTTGATTTCAATGTCCCCCTCAAAGACGGCAAAATCACCAACGATAACCGCATCGTTGCCGCACTCCCCACCATCAAAAAGCTTATCGCCGACGGCGGCAAGGTTATCCTCTGCTCGCATCTGGGCAAGCCCAAAAACGGACCGGAGGACAAATTCTCCCTCGCTCCCTGTGCAGTTCGCCTTTCGGAGCTCTTAGGTCAACCTGTGAAGTTTGCCAAAGACGACGAAGTTGTCGGTGCGAATGTAAAGGCTGCTGTTGCCGCTATGAACGACGGCGACGTTATCCTTCTTGAAAACACACGTTTCCGCAAAGAGGAAACGAAAAATATCGAGAGCTTTTCAAAAGATCTCGCTTCCATCGCGGACGTTTTCGTTATGGACGCTTTCGGTTCAAGCCACAGAGCACATTGCTCTACGGTCGGCGTGACCGAATATGTAAAAGAAACCGCTGTAGGTTACCTTATGCAAAAAGAAATTCAGTATCTGGGCAATGCGGTTGAAACCCCTGTCCGTCCCTTCGTTGCAATCCTCGGCGGTGCAAAGGTTGCGGACAAACTTGCGGTAATCTCAAATCTCCTTGAAAAGTGCGACACGCTTATAATCGGCGGCGGCATGGCTTACACCTTCCTTAAAGCTAAGGGATATGAAGTGGGAACATCGCTTGTTGATAATGAGAAGGTGGATTATTGCGGTGAAATGCTTAAAAAAGCCGACGAACTCGGCAAGAAGCTTCTCCTCCCGCTTGACACAGTCGTTACTGCCTCCTTCCCCGACCCCATAGATGCACCGATCGAAGTTGCTGTTGCCGATGCAGACAAGATTCCCGCCGATAAAATGGGCGTTGATATAGGCGTGAAAACCCGTGCCGCGTTTGCAGAAGCCGTTAAGACAGCGAAAACCGTTGTTTGGAACGGTCCTATGGGCGTGTTTGAAAACCCCGTGCTTGCAGAGGGCACTATCGCAGTTGCAAAAGCTCTTGCCGACACCGATGCAACTACAATAATCGGCGGCGGCGACTCCGCAGCTGCTGTTATACAACTTGGTTTTGCAGACAAAATGTCCCACATATCCACAGGCGGCGGCGCTTCTCTTGAATATCTTGAGGGCAAGGTTCTCCCCGGCGTTGCGGCTATAGCAGACAAGGCATAGGTGTAATATGAATAAAAGTTTAAGAAAGCCCGTTATTGCGGGCAACTGGAAGATGAATAAGACTGTCGTCGAAGCGGAAACACTCATTGGCGAGCTTATCCCCGCTTCAAAGGATGCAACCTGCGAGGTCGTTATCTGCGTGCCTTTCACAGACCTTGCGGCGGCTGTGAAACTTACTTCGGGAACAAATATCAAGGTCGGAGCTCAAAACTGCCATTTCAAGGCATCGGGAGCTTTCACAGGCGAAATTTCCGCGAAGATGCTTATTGATGCAGGCGTGGAATATGTTATAATCGGGCACTCGGAACGCAGACAGTATTTTGCGGAGACTGATTTGACGGTAAACCGCCGCACCAAAGCCGCTCTTGAAGCGGGTCTTAAGGTTATCCTCTGCGTAGGTGAAATGCTCTCCGAGCGTGAAGACGGCATAACCGAAACGGTTGTCGAACTTCAAACCATCGCCGACCTCACCGGTATTTCAGCAGAGCAGATGAAAAATGTAGTTATCGCATATGAGCCTGTCTGGGCGATCGGCACAGGCAAGGTTGCAACAGATGAGCAGGCAGAGGAAGTTTGTGCATTCATCCGCAAAGTTTTAGCCGACAAGTACGGGAAATCCGTGGCAGACGGCGTTGTAATCCAATACGGCGGTTCAATGAACCCGAAGAATGCCGCCGGCTTACTTGCTAAACCTAACATAGACGGCGGACTCATCGGCGGAGCTTCCCTTAAAGCGGAAGATTTTAAGGCTCTGCTTGATGCGGCGACTAATGGTTAAAGAGGATATATATGTCTAAAAAACCTTTGGCACTTATAATTATGGACGGCTTCGGGATAAACCCCGACAGCTACGGGAACGCTATTATGGCGGCGACCACCCCGAACCTCTGCGGCTTTTGGAATGAAAATCCGCATACGCAGCTTGGTGCATCCGGCATGGATGTCGGGCTTCCCGACGGACAGATGGGAAACTCCGAAGTCGGGCACACCAACATGGGTGCAGGGCGGATTGTATACCAAGAGCTTACAAGGATTACAAAATCAATCCG
>JAISIC010000062.1 GCA_031262225.1 Ruminococcus sp.
TTTGAGATGGACATAGGGTCTGTGCCGCCCCATGTTCTGTCAGCTGTGCCGACACCGAACATATCTGCACCTGCACCGCCCATTGTGTGCCACCAAGAAAGAGCGAACTTGAGCTGTTCACGCATGGGTTTGCCCATAATAACAGCATCCGGATTGTAGTATTTGAAAGATAAAGGATTTGTTGAACCCTTGCCCTCAAATTTAATCTGACCTATATTTTTGAAAAAATCAGCCATAATAAACACCTCTATTTATATATCATACCAAAAAGTATGATTTAAGTATACCATATCGGGCTTTATTTGTCAAGCATTTTAGAAATAATTAAAACAAAATTATCTGTCGATTATCCGTGAATTATCTGTGGTCGCCCACGAAGAAGAATGCCACGGTTCCCGGACCGGTATGAGCACCGATAACAGGACCGATATAATATATTATCGCGTTTTTAATACCGTATCTGCGTTTTGCTTCCTTTGCAACATACTGGGCATCTGCCAAAGCATCGGCGTGACAGATGGTTATATATGGATTGTCAAAGCCTTTAATCCGCTCCCCCATTATGTCAAGGAGTTTGTTTAAACCCCTTTCCATGCCGCGTTCCTTGCCTATCGGGATGAGCTTCCCGTCCTCAGACATATGGATAAGCGGCTTAACGCCTAAAAGCGAGCCTGCAACCGCCGCCGCCGCAGAGATTCTTCCGCCGCGTTTGAGATGGTGAAGGTCGTCCGCAACGACAATATGCACGAGGTTGGGTATTAACGCCGTTGCATAGTCCGCAACGCCCTGTAAAGAGAGACCCTTCGCCTTCTGCTCGCAGCATTTGAGCACGAAAAGCCCCTGCCCGAGTGAGGCACAGAGTGTGTCGATGACGCAGACCGTCCGCCCGGGGTATTCTTCCATCAAGGCTTTGGCTACAACCTTCGCACCATCTGCCGTTGCGGAAAGCCCGCTCGAAAAGGCAAGATAAAGGATATCCACACCTGCTTTCAGGTACGGTTCAAAGCCTTCGCGGAACGCCCCTTCGGTAACCTGTGAAGTCTTTGCCATCACGCCCTTGCGAAGCTTGTCATAAAACTCTAACATCGGATAGTCGATTGTGCCCGGCTGGTCCTTGCCCTCAATATTAACGGTGAGACATACCGTGCCTATGTCGTGTTTTTTGTAAAGCTCGGGCGGAAGATCCGCACAGGTGTCTGTGAAAATTTTATACTCAGCCATAGTCGTTGCCTTTCCTACGCTTTTGTTATTTTATGGTATATTTTTTTACCTTTTTTGATTATAACGGGATTTTGCAGGTTCAAAGTCATTGCGGTATCGGTTACCGGGACACCGTCTATGCTGATGCCGCCGCCCTGTATGAGCCTTCGCGCTTCCGATTTTGACGGAGAGAGCTTTGTGTTCACGAGTGCATCAAGCAGCCCTATGCCGTCTTCGAGCTCTGTTGTCGGCATATCATCAGAGTTGCCGCCGCCGCTAAATACCGCCTTTGCCGCTGCTTCCGCTTTTGCCGCTTCATCTTCACCATGTACCATCTTTGTCACTTCAAATGCAAGGCGAGCCTTCTGGGCATTTAATTCCGAGCCGGAAACTGTCTTTTCAAGCTCCTCAATCTCTTCAATCGGGATAAAGGTGAGCATCTTCATCATACGCAGAACGTCAGCATCGTCAACGTTTCGCCAGTACTGGTAAAAATCGTAGGGCGAAGTCCTTTTTTCACTCAACCAGACCGCACCGCCGACAGTCTTGCCCATCTTCACCCCCTCGGAATTGAGGAGGAGTTTTTGGGTCATGGCGTATGCATTTTTGCCGAGCTTGCGGCGGATAAGCTCAGTGCCGGCGAGCATATTGCTCCATTGGTCGTCACCGCCGAGCTGCATATTGCAGCCGTGTTTTTTGTAGAGGGTGTAAAAATCGTAGCTCTGCATTATCATATAGTTGAGTTCAAAGAAGGTCAAACCGCGTTCCATACGCTGTTTATAGCATTCCGCAGATAACATTCTGTTCACAGAGAAGCAAGCACCGACTTCGTTTAAGAGACCTATATAGTTGAGGTCAAGGAGCCAGTCTCTGTTATTGACAACAAGAGCCTTGCCGTCTTCAAACTGAATGAATTTGCCGATCTGCTCAACAAAGCAGTCACAGTTATGTTTAATTGTGTCGGCATCCATCATCTTCCGCATATCGGTTTTACCCGACGGGTCGCCGATTGCACCTGTCGCACCGCCGATTAAAACGATCGGCTTGTTTCCGGCAAGCTGTAACCTTTTCATCAGCACCAAAGCCATGAAATGCCCGACATGGAGCGAATCTGCGGTAGGGTCAAAGCCGATGTAAAAGGTCGCCTTGCCGTCGTTTATAAGTTCGCTTATCTCGGGCTCGTCGGTCACCTGTGCGACCAAGCCCCTTCTTTGAAGTTCGTCATATATCTTCATGTTAATTACTCCTTAATATGTTCATGTTTAGCCCTGATTTCACGTCTGCCTGTTAAGGTCTCGTCCGGGCGTACTGTAATATCATACCCCGAAAGGGATAATTTAGTAATATTTTTGCTTTTTTGTCCTATCGCCTTGCTGATGTTTTTCGGGTGAACATAGATAATATATGCACCCTTTTTTGTGAGTTTTTCCGTGATAAGCCGAAAGAAAATCTCATTCTCGACAAGCTCACCGAACGCCGGGTGGTAATAGCCGCCTGTTATGTCCGCTTCAAGCGTTTCGGAGGCGTGAAGCCCCACTCTGATTATGCGGATATTTTCTGTTTCAAAGAGGCTCACCATTGCCGCGACAATGCTTACCATCTCGTCAAGAGAGGTTGTCTGCTCCCAGACCTTTTCAAGCTCTGTGCCCTTTATAACCACAGTCGGGTATATCCGAACCGTGTCGGGGGCAAGCTTTGCAATAGCTTTCGCAGTTTTCATGTCTGTATCGGCATTGCTTCCGTACATTCCCGTCATCATCTGCAATCCGAACTCGAAACGTTCCTTTATCAGAGCCACCGCTTTAACGACGTCAAGAGCCGTATGCCCGCGTCTGTTTAGCCTTAATACCTCGTCGCTCATCGACTGTGCCCCGAGTTCAATTGCGGTAACGCCGAAGCTTTCAAGGGTATCCAAAATGTCGGGAGTTATGGCATCGGGACGGGTGGAAATCCTTATCCCTGCAAGGTTATGAAGTCTTACCGCCTCCCACGCAACCGCAAGGAGAGAGGTCATATATTCATCAGGCAGACAGGTAAACGAGCCGCCGAAGAAGGCAATTTCCGTGTTTTCGGGGTTTTTGAGTTTAGATATCGCAGTTTTAATCTCTGCTTTAACTTCAACGGCAGTCGGCGGTTTCTCCGCACCGCTTATTATATGCTGATTGCAGAAGATGCAGTTATGTTCGCAGCCGGCGTGGGGTATGAAAATACTGATGTTTGAATGTGACATTAATTTCGAATCTTTTCGGGGATGTATTCTTTCATAGCCTCAAGTGCGGGAGTACATTCAGACAATCCGCCGTTGCTGTCAACCCCGTTTGAAGTCCAAGCATATACTCCGCTCCAACCGTGATCATAAGCGGATTTATACTGCTCCGCAAGGGTCATATCCGCATCGCCCAAAGCTGTGCACTCGCCGATGAGGGAAGGTTTGCCGGCAGGAAGGTGAAATTTATCAGGTGATGTATTGTAGGGATAGCCGAACCACGGCTTTTCCCAGTAATACCAGTGATTAGACCAGAAGTCAAGAGGTGCAGACTTGCCTGCATAGGCTGTCATAGTTTCATCGGAGTAGCAATTGCCGTAGTAATAATCGGAGTTGTATCTTGCCATTCCAAGCCCCACGGTGGTGAGGATTTCGGAATTTTCATGAACGGCGGCGGAACACTTTGCGAAAAACTCCGCCAAGGTCTCCATGGGGATCTCTCCGCACTCCTCATTCTCATAAACCCAATCGGGCTCGTTGCAAAGATCAATCGCAAAAAGATATTCGTTATCGCCATATCTTGTTACAAACGGGATAACATACTTTTCGATATAACTTTCTGTAGCCGCGGCATCCGACACAAGCTTCCGCCACGAATCGAAGCCGGCATTAGAGTCTTTGAAGTGATCAAAGGACAGGAATGTCGGCATAAGATATATCTGATACCTTTTTGCAATCTCAAAGAGCTTGTCAAGGTCAGCCCAGTGCCTGTCGTTTACCGACTTAACAAAGCCGTCTTCTCCGACTTTGACAATCGAAACGCCGTTGCAGTTGATCCATATCCTTGATGAGTTACAGCCGAGCTCTCGCAGAGCGGCAAAATGCTCATCCCAAAAGGCTTCGTCAAAATCGCCGCCGAAGTCGTTCCAGTTATCCCAAGGGGTATTAACGCCGTTGAACCAAATTTCTTCTCCGGCGACAACAAATTTTTCTCCGTCAACCGAAACTCTTGCAGACTGAGCAACATCTATTGCTTCAGGGGTGCTCGTTACGGGGTCTGTAACCATATCTGTACAACCGGATAATAACACTATGCAAATAAGGCAAAAAAGCACAGCGATAGATTTTCTGAACATAAGTTAAAATTAAATAGTATAATTAATGGGGAGATAGGCGGTGATTATGTTGTCGGGGGCAGGTGCGGCACGATAGGAATAGGATCTGTCGCCCACGGCGATGAGTTTGAAGAAATCGCCCTGCTTATTAATGGTCTGCGGCTCGACAGGGAGGTCAATCGGCGAGAAGAACGCGGGAGCATCCTTTGACTCGTCAATGCGGATATTTCCGCCTGCAATCACGGTGCGTCCCTTTGCTATACCGAGGGGTATCTTCATCGGCGATAGGATATGGGAATCGATAAGTCCGTTTTCAACATAAAGCTCGCCTGTGCCGAACGGGTCGCCGATCCCGGCAATGTAGTTACCCTCCGCATAGCAGTCGATAACGCCGTCCTTGATGCTTATATTCGTCTTGCCGCGAACGGAACCTATGAGAGCCATCTCCACGCCGTTTGCGGTAAGTTTATAATCACCGCGCATTATAATAGTATCATTTTCAGAGTTTGACAGAGATCCGATAACGGCGATCTCTTCACCCGAGCAGTGCATCTTCACGCTTGCCGCACAGATGATATTTGAATATCCCGAGATTGTGCCGATTCCTGCGGCACGTTTACCGTTAATGTCACCCTCGATAGTGCAGCGGTCAAGAGTTATCTTCGAGTTGCCGATAAATGTCCCTATTCCGACAGACGTTTGCCCCTGGACATTCATCTTGATGGTGGTATCCTTAACGGAGATAATCGAAGCATTTGCAGAGCCTCCGCCGCCGATTGCAACGCTGTTTTCGCCAGTGCAATCAAGGGTTAGGGTGCCTGTTGTCATTATGTCGATATTCCCCACGTCTTGGGAAACGGAGCCGCCGATTGCAATTCCGTTGTTGGCGGTGCCGCGCACTTCAAGGTTGCCGGTGCCGACAATGCGAAGCGATGCCGATTCCGGAACGCGTATCCCCTCTGTATCAAGAAGATTTTCGCCGATAAGGGTTATTGTCAAATCGCTGTTTTGCCCCAAAGTTATGCAGGGCAGGTTTCCCGACTGGATTCTTGCAGTGTCGAGCGTTATGGCAGTCTTCAAATCAGCAGGGATGGAAAGCGAATATTTCGGGCAGGAATTGATATTCCCGATAAAAACGGTGTTTTTAGCTCCGACAGTAACGTTGGTGTAGCCCGAAAGCGCGGATTCTTCAAGGTTGACGGTGAAAACATCGGTCTCTTCGCTGTATGTACAGCCCGAATCCTCCGGGATTTCAGACGTGTCATAGGTAAGGTCTAAATGTTTCCCTGCTTCGCCGTTGTGGGTTAACTGATAATCGATAATCTTGCGGCGGACGTCGGCGGGAATCTCCTTAATAAGCACCGGTGAGGGGCGTGAGGTATAAAACCCTTGGATATAATCTACGCCGAGCGAAATCAGAGTTGTAAGCTCCTCCTCGCGTTCAACGCCCTCTGCGATAACCATAATCGACTGCGAGCGGGTATATTCGAGCGTGTTCATGACAAGCTGCTGTTTCTTATTATCCTTGTCTATATTCGCGACAAGCTTTCTGTCAATTTTCACATATTGAGGGTGAAGCTGTAGGAGCGTTTCGCCGTTAGCGTAGCCTGAACCGTAGTCGTCAAGGGCGATTTGTGCACGGAGATTGCGGTATCTTTTCGTCATGATTTCAATGGTTTCCTCGGAGGTGTGCACCCCTTCGGTTACTTCAAAGACAACATTCCCGAAAAGCCCCGAATAGTCGGTGACAAGCTTTTCGTAGTCCGATTTTTGCAACAGCGATGCTGCGATAACATTGACAAAAAGTTTCTTTCCGTTGAAGAAATCGGCGTTATCGGAAAGCACTTTAAATGTATTGAACATGGTGAGCCGTTCGATGTCATATGTTCTGTCTTGCCTCGCGGCGATTTTAAGCATCTCGGTGGGCGAAAATCTGAATCCGCCGGTTTTGCGGGGACGCATGAGGGCTTCAAAGCCTAAAATCTTACCGGAAGAAGCGGCGATAATCGGCTGGAAGTGATAATCAAGAGCGTTTGTGTTGATAACCTCGTCGAAGGCTTGGAGCTTTGCAAACTCCGTTGCCGAGTGTGCATATTCTTCAGCCGAAAATTCGAGCGGTTCAGAGGCGTTTTTCTGCCCGGCATCAAAGGCGGCGAAATCCACGGCGGAGATTATACTTCCAAGGTCTTTTTCCTCTGCCGCAAAGGCATAATATCCGCAGTACACTCGAACATATTTGCCGCTGTTTTCCTTCATAACGGCAAGCTTTTCGTTTATGCCGTCAAGGATTTTTCTTGCCGATTTTGCACAGCGTTCGCCGTAGGTATCGGTTAAAATAACCCCGAACTCGTTGTAGCTTGTCCTTCCTATGAAGGTGTTGTGCGGGTTTTCAAAGCTCTTTAAAAACTCAGCAATATTAACGACAATCTTTGCCGCCTCGTTTGCACCGGTAAAGGATATCGCCTTGTCAAGCCCCTTGATAACAAACATAACGCACCCGCAGGTGGATTCGTTGTTGTTTACCGCTTCCCCGAGCTTTTGATAGAAAGCATCTTTTGAAAGGGTGTTTGTTTCAAGGTCATAATATTTCAGTGATTTTATTACATTAAGCGATCGGACATAGTCGGACACATCGTATATAACACAGACATCAAAGGACGGTGCAGACAGGGTTTTAATCTTCACCCAAACATTTCTCACCGGCGACATATATATATTCGGGTCTTCGGTGAGCGGCGAAGATCGAAGCTCCTTGACAACAGAAGCGTAGTCATTCGCCGTGAGGCTTTCAACAGGTTTTGTAACCCCCGCGATCTCCGCGATGTTTTTTGAAGCCGACACAACTCCGGTCATGTAGTTCACCGTTATGTAGCCTGTTCCGGGAATCATATTGATTGCGGCAACAAACCGCTCCGCCCTGTCCTTTGACGCCGCAAACGACTTCAAAAAATACAGCACAAATATAACCGTAATAATAATCACGGCACATATAAGATAGAGCGAATATGCCGGGAAGATCACCGACAACGCCGCCGCAATAATTATAAAGATCGCTCCGCCGATTACTTTTCCCTGACTGTTCATATATACACCTTTATATTTTAAGTATGAATACACAATAATACGTATAAATTATAGCACAATCACAAAGATTTTGCAATAGTTTTATTTAATATTTACCGGATAAAAAATTAATATATTGTGTATGATTTATATATTTTACAAAATATGCCGTTAGTCGCTTAATTTTTTTCATTTATCTATTGATTTTTAATATTTTATATGTTATAATACATTTGTATACAAATATTCTAATGACCTTTTGCCATATATTTATAGTTTTATATTATAATGGAATTTAACTTATGTTCAAACCTTGGGCGGTTTTTGAATCCGCTTGGGATATCACACCTGAATTTTTGCATAAACACGGCTTAAAAACGGTGCTTCTTGATATCGACAACACCCTCTCGCCGCACTGTGCGGCAAAGCCTTTCCCGGAAGTTGCGGCTTGGCTTGCGAAACTGAAAACAGACGAAATCAAGGTTATCCTTGTTTCAAACAACCATCCTCCGCGAATTAAACCCTTTGCGGCTCGTCTCGAACTCAATTTCATTGCAGATTCAAAAAAGCCGCTCGGCGTCGGGTATAACAAGGCACTGCGAGAGACGGGGACAGACAGACGAGAAGCGGTTGCGATCGGCGATCAGATTTTCACCGATATCTTAGGCGGAAACCTTGCCGGAATCAAAACGATATTTGTCTTTCCGAAGGTGCCTGAAACCTCAGCCCCGTTTCGGTTTAAGCGTTTCATTGAACGACCGCTGTTACCGTCAAAAGGCAGAATCGGCAAATCTCCTAAAAATTCTCACTTGTAAAATATAAGTAACTATGTTATAATTAATTAATATTTAAGGGAGGCTCATATGTCGTTATTTTCGGGTGATATGCACAGGCTTATTGAAAATGCAACCGATGCCGCCTACTATAAACAACAGGTTATCACCAACAACATTGCAAACGTTGCAACACCGGGCTATAAGGCGAAAACCGTCGAGTTCGGGATTGTGCTTGACAACGCAATGGCTCTTGACAGCAACGGCAACCCGACCGACACCGGCTCGGAAGGTGCTTACAGACAGGCTCGCCTCGGGGTTTATACATACGAACAGCCCTACACCAGACGTGAGCTTGACGGCAATAACGTCGATATCGACAACGAACGTATCGCACTTGCCGATGTGCAGTATCAATACTCCGCACTCATCGACTACATGAACTCAGGGTACAGGAATATCCGTGCCGCTCTTAACCGCAATTGATAAGGGGGGATAGCTTTTATGGCATTTTTAAATAGCCTCGACATAGTCCAGTCCGCTCTTTCGGTGAACAGGCTGCGGATGGATATCATAACCGAAAACATAGCTCATCAGGGGACTACAAACGCCGCAGTCGGTGAAGACCCTTACCGCCGCCAGCTTGTTGTTGTCGCAGATAAAAAGCGGTTTGCCGATGTTTTGGGCGAATTCCAGACAGGCAAGAGCTATCATATTCGCGGAACTTATTACCTTGCAAGAGGTCCTGTGCAGGAAACGTCAGGCGAGGGTACCGTCGCAACGGCGATAACCACCGACGGCACGCCGTTCACCCCGATATATGACCCGACAAACCCCGCCGCCGATGAAGACGGCTACATATACGAGACCAACGTTGACAACACCAAAGAACAGATCGACCTTCTTGCGGCTCAAGCCGCGTACGAGGCTAACAACTCCGCTCTTGCGGCTGTCAAAGCCATGTACACAAAATCAATGAGCCTCACCGGCAGATAATCTGAATTTAAGGATGGTGAAAATCGATGCCGATTACTAACATATCCCCGATAACAACAGGGCTTGTCGGAATGGAATCGCTTTTTGCGGATGATACTCCGAAAACCGAAAACGCGACATCAGCCTTTTCGGATATCTTCAAAAATGTTTACGGACAGACAATTGAGACCAATGCACAACTTCAAGCCGACGCAATTAAACTTATAAACGGCGAGATAGACGACCTCCACACCATCTATAATGATATGACAAAAGCTTCAATCGCGGTTGAGACCTTTGTTGCAGTTAAAAACGCAACTGTGTCGTCCTTCCAGCAGATAATGACTATGCAGATGTAGGTGCGGTTTTTTAAATGAACGAGAGAATCAGACAGACGGTTACAATCGTCAGGGAGAGATGGGATGCTGTTCCCCGCGGACGCCGGATAGCGATCATAGCCCTTCTTGCATCGATTATAATCGTGGCGATAACGGCGATTGTTCTCCTCAACCGCCCGAATTATGTCAAGCTTTACGACTCTATGGAGCAGACCTCTGCTGCACAGATCGTAACCGCCATACAGGAGATGGGCATCGCCGCCGAGATGCGTTCCGACGGCAGTGTTTACGTCCCCAAGGGGTCGCAAGACCAGATAGCCATGCAGCTTGCCATGCAGGGCTTCCCGCAGGACACGATCCCCTATGATACATACATAAATAACACCGATATGTTCTCCACCGAGAGTGAGAAGCAGGAATATCTTCGTATGGCAACCGAAGAGCGTATGGGGCGTATTATCGGGACCCTTGAAGGTATCGATTCGGCAACGGTACAGCTTGCCATTCCGGCAAGGCAGAACACCGTTATAAGCACACTCCGCCAAGAACCTATCGCGGCAGTCACCGTCTATCTTAAATCCACCACCGATCAGCTTTCAAACCGCCAGATTCAGGGTATTAAAAATATCGTCAGAGCCGCAAATGCAGGGCTCACCGACGAAAATATAACGATTCAAGACGGTGCGGGCGTTGAACAGATTTCCACCGAAGAAACCGGCGGAACCGATGTTGAAAGGCTCCTCCAGCGTCACTCCTATAAATCCCGCCTTGAAAAGGATATTCAAGCAAAGATTGATTCACTCCTCATTCCGATATACGGCGACACCGGATTCACGGCAAGGGTTAATATGGATCTTAACTTTGATTCGAGAGCCGACGAGACTGTTGACTACTCTGCCGAAGACCCCGACGACAACACCGGCGTTATTTCGCAGCAAAACTCCGCAAACGCCACCGGTTCAAATACCGCTGACGGCGACGTTGCAGGCGAAGAGCCGAACACCGAGCAATACCCCGAAGGTATCGAAGCGGGTATAGGCGGGGGTTGGACAGACAACTCCGCCTCCACCGACTACCTCGTTGACGTCTATCGCTCACAGGTTGTCAAGGACGGCTACACTATCGACAGTCTGTCAATCGCCGTTGCCATTTACACCGAGTTTTTAACCGATGCACAGATGGATATAATCCGCGGGATGATTGCGAATGCTGCAGGCATTGACCCTCTTATCGCCGAACAGGTTGTATCCGTTGCATACTTCCAGCCTTTCTCTCCGGATGAAATCTTTGAGGAAGAACAGCCTACGCTATTCTTCGGGCTCACCGTCAACGACCTTATCGTTGCGGCGGCAATACTTGTAATCCTCATAATCATAATGACAATGCTTATGCTCCTTCGCAACGCCTCCCACAAGAAGCGCCAGAAAGCATTCGAGAAGAGGATCATGGATTCCGGTCACTTTGATATGACCGATGTTTCACAGGGTGAAATTGAAAAGACACTCTTCATGCTCAACAAAGACAAACCCGAGGCAGAGATTCCGTCTCTCCTTGACGACGGCGTGGAGACAAAGGAAGTTATTATCCGCAAAGAGATCACAAACTTTGCACGACACTCGCCTGAGATCGTTGCCGCTCTGCTTCGCAACTGGATGACCATGAGCGAAGATGAGCTTCGCAAGCAAGATAACAGAGATGTTTCCAAGGAGCGTTAAAGAATGATTGTTGATGCAAGAGAAGTCACCGCGATGCAGCGTGCCGCAATAGTCGTTACCGCCATAGGTGCAGAGGGCGCTTCGGAAGTTTACAGGCGTCTTGCCGATGACGAAGTTGAAAGCCTCACCATCGAGATTGCCTCGCTCCCCTATATTGATGTAGGCACCGTCAACGGCATACTCTCCGAGTTTTATGAACTCTGTCTGACACAAAAGGTTATCACAGAGGGCGGTCTGGACTACGCTAAGAACGTATTGGAGCGTGCATACGGTCCCGAAATGGCACAGCGTCTTATGGATAAAGTCTCAAAGACGATGCAGACCAAAGCTTTCGAGTTTGTCCGCAAATCCGACTACAAAAACGTACTCGCCGTTATCCAGAATGAACATCCGCAGACCATCGCCTTGGTGCTTTCATACATTAACTCCGATCAGGCTTCAAAAATCCTTTCCGAGCTCCCGAAAGACAAGCGGGTTGAGGTTGTTGAACGTATCGCGAAGATGGAACCTGCCTCGCCCGAGACGGTTAAGGCTGTTGAAGCAACACTTGAGCGTAAATTCGCTTCGATGGTTTCGATGGACCTCACCGAAGTCGGCGGCATCAACTACGTTGCCGATGTCCTCAATAAAGTTGACAGAGGCACCGAGAAATTCATCTTCGATGAGCTGTCCGCGAAAAACCCCATCCTTGTTGAAGAGATTAAGAAGAAGATGTTCGTGTTCGAGGATATCATGTCTCTCGACTCGATGTCGATACAGCGCTTTATCCGCGATGTCGAGATGAAAGACCTTGCGGTTGCAATCAAGGGTGCAAATGCAGATGTTGCGGCAACGCTTTATGCAAATATGCCCCAGCGTATGCAGGAATCCATCCAACAGGAAATCGAATATCTCCACAACGTTCGTATGCGTGATGTTGACGAGGCTCAACAGCGTATCGTCGGTATCATCCGTCACCTTGAAGAAGAGGG
>JAISIC010000086.1 GCA_031262225.1 Ruminococcus sp.
CGAAATCGGGGAAAAAGGTTTTCATTGTCTTGTTGGAATCCTGTAAAACTCCGCCTTCGGCACATAGCATTATTGCTTCGTGGTATGAGTCGAAAATGCTTGTTAAGAGTGCAGTTTTATATGAAAATAACTTGTTTTTATAAAGAGCCACAAAGAAAATCGCAAGTGTAATAAATACTCCGATTGAGGTCAGGTCGTATTCGAAGCCGATATTCGAGAAGAAAATATTAAACGCAAACGGAATAAGCATTGCATAGCCCGAAAAAACAATGCCTCGCGCTGACTTGCTTCTTTTCCTTGCCCTCACCGAAATAGCTACAAGTATCAGCAAGTCAATTGCAACCACGACATAATCCGCAAGCATATGGATTCTGCCCGCAATCCCCCATAAAACTCCGCCGGAAACGATATCTTCATAGGATAATAAATAGAGATGATGGAGCGGATTTGTTACTAAAAAAATTATGTCAACAACCGGTACTGCGACAGATACAATCTTAATAAATTTCGAATCAGCGAGCGGTGAATCATCGAGATTTATGATAAACCGTAAAAACGCAAACGGGATGGTACATATAACGATAAGTTTAAGCGTAAAAATCAAGGGCGCTGCTGTTTCATCAGAGATATAAAGAATCCCCGAAAACAGGTTATAAAATCCGGCTTCAATGCCCAAAACGAAGAAACTGACGAGCCCCTTATTTCGATAATCTGAAAACCAAACCCTAACAACGTAGTAAAAACAAATCAGCGAAATAACAAGCAAAACTAAAAAATAAACATATTCTAAAATCATTTCCTTCATTTATGCGTCCTCCGTAGAGTCAATTGATATATACGTTAAAATACTTTCATGAGCTTTCTCAAATTCGGCGTGCAAAATCAGTTTTGAAATCTCTTCAAGCATTATGACGATTTCTTCACTCCATTTATATTCACGAAGCGCCAATAGCAGTTCATTCACCTTGTCTGCATCGTAATCATCACAGGCAGAGGCGATTCCCGAAAGCGTTTTTCGCAAAAATCCAATATCGGCGGATAATAATTCTTGTTCGTTTTTCGGGGTAATTTCAAAAACAAACTCATTCAGTTTTTCGATAAATTCATACACATTATTTTCGATATAAACAGTATCTGCTGCACGACCTGCTGCTTCGAGTGATTTCGCAATTTCCGAAAGTTCGTTGTTTCCGACGTTGGCACAAGCAGATTTCATAGCGTGAGCGGTGGTCACAAAAAGCTTCAAATCATCTTTTCCGTATTTACTTAAAACAGGAATTGCTTTTTTTGTGTCACGCAAAAATACTTCAAGCAGTTTTTGTGGAATACCATCGTTTGTTACTGCTATCGGTTTGCTGATTACAGCTTTTTCTTTATCGCGAACAAAGCGATTGAGAACCGTATTAAGGCGACGAATATCTATAGGCTTAGAAATAAAATCATCAAAGCCTTTCTCACGGAACATCGCTTCATTCCCTGTGAGAGCGTTTGCTGTGAGTGCAGCAATAGGAGCTGTGTAGCCGATTCTGCGAATTTTCTCGACTGTTTCAATGCCGTCCATTACCGGCATCATATGATCCATAAATAGAATGTCGTAAATCTTACCGGCTTTTATTAAATCAATTGCCGCAAAGCCGCTTGTAACTGATGTAACTGTAATGCCATACGGTTTTAAAAGCCCTTCCGCAACATACAAATTCGTCTCGACATCATCAACCACAAGCACATTCCCGTATGGCATTGCCTCGCGGACAATCTGCATTTTTTCCGCCTGTTTGTCGCGTGAATATGTAAAATCGGAAAGCGTCGAAGCAAGTTCCGTTCCGATTGTTTCGCTGCCCGCCGATTCTTGCGGAATAGTCACGGTAAATACAGAGCCGACACCAAACTCCGACTGAATGTCCATAGAACCGTTCATCAGACCGAGAAGGCGTTTGGTAATGCTCATTCCAAGCCCTGTGCCCTCTGTCGAACGATTCGTTTCAAGGTTGAAGCGGGCAAATTCGTTTCCGAGAGCCGCTGCGTCTTCCGGTTTCATACCCTGTCCGGTATCAGAAACAGAAATGATAAGGTTTATACCGCCAAGCGATTTTTCGTGCTTGACACTCATTTTTACACTGCCGCTGTCGGTATACTTAAACGCGTTTGTTAAAATATTACCGAGAATTTGTTTTATACGCAGTTCATCGCCGAAAAGTTTTGCAGGTGTATCTTCCGCAATTTCAAGCGAAAATTCAATAGGCTTTGAGCCGATATGCGTGATATAAAGATGAACTGTATCATTAATGAGGGACGGCAGAGCATATTCCGACGGCAGGATTTCGAGTTTCCCTGTTTCGATTTTCGAGAGATCTAAAATGTCGTTAATTATACCGAGCAGACCGTGTCCCGAAGCGTAGATTTTACCTATTGCTTCATCAGCGTCGGGCGGCAGGTCGCTTCTCCCCATCTGCATTTGCGATATCCCGATAATGGCGTTCATCGGTGTTCGGATTTCATGGGACATTGTAGCTAAGAATTTTGATTTTGATATATTTGCACGTGTGGCGATTTCCTTTTCGTGTTCGGCTTCAAGTTTTGAAAGAACCGTTGCAGTAATGTCTGCAACGTCAATAAACATACCACCCAAATTTTGATTGTCGCTCTCAAGCTTATCGCAGACAATCTTAAAATACCGCGGCTCTCCTTTTACATCAATCATCCGAACATCTTCAAAATAACTTTCATTTTCGATAATATCGGAAATCAGCATTTTTATATCAAAATCACGGAAGAGATCAAGCACAGGTCGTCCTACTGCATACTTCATCGGGCAATCAGCGAACGCCGCCATTTTTTTCGAGATATATGAAACATTACGCATTTCGTCGACGATAAGCATCATATTCGGCGTTGTTTTAAGGAGCGAAGAAAGCGCATTGAGACCGTTTTGTGCGGCGGTGTCGCGTATTGCGAGCCTATATGACAGAATCAACAGAAATACAAATCCGTAAACAAATAAAATACCGTCAATAACCATTTCGCGTAAATTTGCGTGTTCGGGATTTTGAAAAACAGTAAAATACAGCGGAATATTTACCGTAACACTGATAAAGAAAAAGATAAGCACGTTTTTGAAATTGAGATAGATACAGACAATACCGACAACGCAAAGCATTGAAATATAGTAGTATCCGAAATCGCGAAGATAAAACGCACCGATAAGAAAAACCGCCATAATCAATATGCCGGTCACAAGCGGCACGTATTTTCCGTCTTTCATTAATGTTTGAATTATCGCCAAAATGGATGTTGTTACAATGCAGATTATGATAACGCTGATGCCGTGAGTACTGTTATTATGAACAATTACATCTTCAAGAAAGCGCAAAATGCCGTACAGCATAATGCCGAAACGTCCTACATGATTTGCAATTTTATATTCGCTCTTGATCATTTTTTGTACTCCTTAAAGGGTCTGTATGTCATGCCTTCGGGTGCAATTATATTAACAGCTCCGGGGTGAATTTCTATACTTACTTCAGATGTATAAAACGCTTCTCCGTCCGCAGCAATACGTATCGGCTCTTCTGACGAGGCGAACATTTTCTTAAATCGTACGTGAAAAAAATCTTCGGGGAATTTCTCAAAATCTCCGCCGGTGAATGAGCTCACTGCAATCAGACATTTTAAGAGCGGCATATTCTTTATGAAAATTGCATCGAGGTAACCGTCGTTGGGTACTGCATACGGATTTGAGGCATTACTGCCGCCGTTACCGAAACAGTTACCGATATTTATGTCGATATATTCACCCGAATAGTCAACTCCGTCAAGGGTGATTTGATAATACTGAGAACGAAGTTTTTTATCGAACAAAACAACAACTGCACCCAGTACATAAAGTGTGGGGATAAGTTTTCGCAAAAAAGGAATTTTTGAAAGTTTCTTCGCCATACTTTCTGTTACAAGAATAGACGAACCTTCAAGTCCGATTGCGGCATTAACTAACGCCATATTTGCACCGCACCGGAAGATGTCCGTTGAAATAGAAGGCGATTCTGAAAGCATCTTTATATCACGGAAAAGCGGTACATTCTCGCTTCCGAAAGCACGGAGAAAATCGTTCGCATTGCCGTACGGAACACTCGCAAGTTCTGTTTCGGGGTATCTTAAAACGCCGCTCAGACAATCAAACAAAATACCGTCACCGCCCACAGCGTAAACGCGGACGTGTTCGCCGTTTTTCGTCTTTTCCGACAGATACGAATTCACTTTTGAAATTGCATACCGCGGATAATGCGAGATAATTATGGTTGCGGCGTCACCTAAAATGTTAATAACATTCTCGGAAAACGCATTCATTTCAAGTTTTCTGGGGAATGATCTCGGGTTAATTACAAACAAATGCCTCAGCGGGGAAGCCCCCGCGGGCTGTGTCGCGGGCTTAGTCTTTTCATAATCTGAAGATGTAGTCGCGAGCGAGGCTACCACAGCGGGCGTTGTTTGAGGTTTTACAGTCTCTTTCATAAATTTCACCAAAATACGATTCAGGTCACGGACATCAATCGGTTTTGATGAAAAGTCATCAAAACCGCTGTTTTTGAAAACTGCTTCATTTCCGACAATAGCATTCGCGGTAAGAGCAACTATAGGCAAAGTATACCCCATTGCACGGATTTTCTCCACCGTTTCAATGCCGTCCATATCCGGCATCATATGATCCATAAAAATAATATCAAATGTTTTTCCGGAACTGATAATATCAATCGCTTCAAAGCCGCTCGTCGCAGTTGTAATACCGAGCCCATAGGGTTTAAGAAGCCCTTCCGCCACATATAGATTTGTTTCGACATCATCAACAAGAAGTACACTTTTGTCAGGGAAAAATTCGCGGATTCTTTTGCGGCGTTCACCGATTTTTTCTGTCTCGCCGAATGTGAAATTGCAAAGTTTCTTCCGCGTATCACTTGAAATAACCGCCGTTTCAGGCTTAACCCCAAGCGGCAATGAAACAGTGAATATACTGCCCTCGCCAAATGTGCTTTTTACGTCAATCGCACCGCCCATAAGGGAAGTAAGCTGCGAAGTGATATGCATTCCGAGACCTGTACCTTCGGTTTTTCGGTTGGCGATTTTATTAAAACGCGAATATTCATCAAAGAGTGTTTTAAGTTCCTCCTCGTGCATACCTTGACCGGTGTCGGAAACGGTGAAAACTATCGTAAAACCCGCTTCGGATTTTTCTCCGGAAATATCGAACCGAACACTGCCCTTGTCGGTATACTTAAAGGCATTTGACAGAATATTGTTAAGAATCTGCTTTATTCTAAGTTCATCGCCGATGAGATTCTCCGGCAAATTTTCAGACAACGACAGCTTAAACTCAATCGGTTTTGAGCCGATTCTCACGATATTGAGCTGTACGGTATCGTTAATGAGCGAGGGCAACATAAACTCTGTCGGAACAATTTCAAGCTTTCCTGTTTCGGCTTTTGAAAGGTCTAAAATGTCGTTTATTATTCCGAGTAAGTTTTTACCGCTGTGGTGCATTTTATCTATGCCTTCTCTGACTTCACGGTGAAGATCGGGGCGGCGAAGGAGTATTTCCGAAATACCGATTATCGCATTCATCGGCGTTCTTATTTCGTGGGACATTGTTGCAAGAAAACGCGATTTTGTTTTTGAAGCATTAATCGCAATCTCTGTCTGCTCCTCAAGATCACGGGTTCGCGATGCAACCTTCTCTTCAAGTTCCTCATTTTGGTGAAGCACTTTGTGTTTTGTTTCTGTAACTTCATTTTGAAGTGAGAAGGAAACGGCAAGCACAAACGCAAACAAACCGATAATTACAGAGTTCTGGTCGGCTTCAAGGAATGTCGAGCGGATTACACCGAAAACGGCACAAACTATTACGAATAAAAGCCCGATAAAGGTATTTCCCAAGACTGTCCGAAACAGTACGGCAGTGAAACCACGGAGAGTAATTTTTCCTTCGGGGTTTTCGGTTTTTGCCGTCTTTGTGAGCCACTTCACACCCGTTATCATGCCGTAAAAGAGCGAAATGAGCATACAAGCTTCGGATAAAAGCAACAGGTCAACCGAAAACTGAATGCCGCCAAACGGAAGGGCAATAACGATTAAAATCTGAACTACCGTTACGATACGCATGAATATCCCGATTCTTTCTTTGGCTACCCCTTTTGCAAAGAGCAGCACAAAGATCGGGAGCAAAGTCATTGATACGTATTCGAGGATTTTTGAAATCTGCGAATTAATAACCAGAACAGACATCCAGCTTGTATTGGTGAAGATATAAACAGCTAACAGAAATTGTACCAGTGAATAATAAAGATACGCTTTTTCCTTTGAATTCCCCAAGAAAACAAGAAGGTTATAAAAACCCATGAATGCTGTTATGCCGGTGAAAAATAACAGGGAAAAATCAGCGTTTGCTTTTTTTATAGCGTCAATGTCATCTATATAAACCTCGGAATTATAATAAATCCCGGCATCAACAGTGTTTGGGTGTGCGATTATATTAAACGTGAGGGTGTTAAGCCCATCTTTAAGGTAATCTTTATCAAAGGGAACGGAATAGGCGGAAACGCTTCGGTGAATAGCGATATTACCGTTTTCGTCAAGATAGATTTCACGTTTTATAAGGTTGCCGTTGAGGTATATCTCCCAGTTATCGGCGATTGCTTCGATATAAAGCCCGGGTACAAGCACATTATCTTTTATGTACGAGATTTTTTCAGGCGATATATTAAAATTCATCTGATAAGTATAATGCCTTACCGGCAGGTCGGTCGGCGTGAACATCGGCTGTTTATAGGGCTTCACAAGTTCAGATTCACCGAGGCTTAAAGTCTTACCGGTAAGGTCTGTCCAAGTGTCTGAAATATCTTCACGTAAATAAACCTGACAACTTTCCGGGTCGGTCAGGTCTATGTGCATAGCGGTGCTGTAGTCGATACTTTCTGCCCATACTACCCCGACAAGGAAAAAAGCATAGGTCAGAGCTATGATAACAATCAGCCTAAATGTGGAGTGACGCGAATTTTTCAAGAGCTTTTACCCCTTAACTGCGACTTTTTTATTCCCGGTATTTTCACTGATAACCATACTTTGAATCCAAAAATCGTCGGCAATATTTGAAAACGCCTTAACAAGCTCCGGGTCAAAATGCGTACCCGAATCAGAAAGAATTATTTCAACTGCCTTTTCGTGGGTGAAAGCCTTTTTATAGGGACGCTCCGAAACAAGTGCGTCATAAACGTCGGCAATCGCCATTATTCGTCCCTCAAGGGGAATATCCACGCCCGAAAGCCCTCGCGGATAGCCGCTGCCGTTCCATTTTTCGTGGTGGTAACCTGCGAACATCTTTGCGTGGTTAAGATAGCCGTCATCGGAGGTTTTTCCGATAATTTCGTTGATTATCCGTTCGCCCTCTGCTGCGTGGGACTTGATTTCGTTAAATTCCTCGTCTGTGAGTTTTGCGGGTTTATTGAGGATAAGATCGCTGATGGTGATTTTCCCCACATCGTGAAGCTGTGCGGATGGGAGGAGGAGAGTCAGATCCCATTTTGAAATTTGTTCGGCATATGTATTCGTTCTGATAAGCTCGTCAACTAAGATTTTCAGATACTGCTGCGTTCGTTCAATATGTCCGCCTGTAACCTTATCGCGATTTTCGACAAGTTCCGAAATGACTGAAATCATTGCGTTTTGCATATCGCGAAGTGATTGTTGACTGTTTTTTATAACTTTATCTGTTTCAATGTGAGATTCAATCCGCTTTAGGAGAATCGGAGTAGAAAAAGGCTTGCTGATAAAATCAACAGCACCCAGTTCAAAGCCGTGAAGCTCGGCAGCACTGTCTGAAACGGCGGTAAGGAATATAACGGGGACATTTGCAAGAAGCGGTATAAGTTCGGGATCGGTTTTCATACGCTTCATTGCTGTGAAACCATCCATTTCCGGCATCTCTACATCAAGCAAGATAAGATCGGGTTTTATTTTCTCCGCAAGCTTAAAAAGCCTTGCGGCAGTTGATATAGTAAACGTCTTGTATGTACCGTCAAGTGCGGTTTTCGCCGCAACAAGGTTCGTATCGTTATCATCGACTACAAAAATATTTTTCATTGCTATACTTCTTTCGTGTTTCGTGTTTCGAGTTTGTATATTTAATTAATTATATCATATTTGAGTTCGTAGATGTTGAAAACTTACCGAAAAGTAAGTTTGGGCACTCGTGCTCTTTGTTTTGCCGCAGGGCACTGCGTAACCCTACTCTTATCTGACTTAATGATACGTACGCGGAGCACTTAGTGATCTACTTCTCAAAAACTGTAAGTACATACCCCGATGCTCTGCTGTATGTAATTTCAGCTTTTTCGCCGCAGACAGCGAATAGTTTTCTTCTAAGACTGGAAATATGCCGCCAAAGCGAGTTCTTGTCGTTCCCGAGTGGTGCTTTCCAGATCGTTTCGTACATGAATTCGGGGCTTACGGGCTTGCTGTAGTGCTCTGAAAGCAACAATAAAACGGAAAATTCTTTTTTAGACAGGAGTAAGTCGGTATCATTCCACGAAGCAAGTGCCGATTGCATGTTAAGCCGTAGATTGCCGATTTTAAGGATTTTCGGAAATTTATCTTTTTTCGCCTTCCTTTTGCGTAAAGCCGATTCAATACACGAAACCATAACTTTAAGCGAATATGGCTTTGTGAGGAAAACGCTTCCGCCTGCTTCAAAGCCTTTTATTTGGTCTTCTTCGCTTGCTTTCGCCGTCAAAAAAATTATCTTTGCGTCGGTTTCATCGTAAATTTCTCGGCAAAAATCAACGCCGTCGCCATCCGGGAGCATTACGTCAAGGAGAATAACGTCAGGGTCTGATTCCGACAAAGCGGAATGTGCCTCGGAAAGGCAGTACGCAGTCCTTACATCATAACCCGCAAGTTCGAGATAAAGACGGTTTGTTTCACTTAGCTGCTCATTGTCCTCGACAAGCAAGATTTTAGATTTCACTGCTCTGCCTCCGTGTAAACCGGTAATATCAGCGAAACATCAGTTCCGCCGTCACACTTTATACTGCTACTTCCACCTGCTGTTTCGATAATATTCGTCATTGTCGTTTTCACTAAAAGTTTTAGCAATAATAATATTTTAGCACATCGGCATTCGATTGTCAATATTCAAAACAGAAAAATCACCTTAAAACTTATAATTTGGTGAGTTTTCAACAAAAACACTGCGTGACAGCGGATATGACGGCGTTATTATCGCACAAAAAGCTAACTGATATAACGCCGGTTAACTCTTTTTTATATTAAGTATTTTTTATGGAAAATTCGGTATTATAATTGAAATCAAAAGCTTACAAATAAACTGCAATTGGAATTACCTTAAGAGCAGGTCCTTTAACTATATCGCGGATTATTTGAGGATTAGTCATATTTTTAGGCATATTTCGTTTTTGATTGCGATTCAAAGGTAGATTTTTTACTGTTTCAAAAATTTCATCTAACTCAATGTTATTACCTTTTTCTATCTTTTGTTGAATCTTACAAAGCAGGTTGACTTGTCCAACAAATTGCTCTTGATCAACTTTAAAATAACGTTTATCTAAGGATGCAATAATCGGAAAAGTTTTATCAATAAAATTAAAAACACAAGTAATATCTTTTTTTGAATTATATTCATCAAACTTTTTCATTCCGTTTAATACATCTTGAGCTTTTTTGTCAATCATGGTTTTTTCAGAAAATGATTGAAAAACCTCTGCCAGCTCTTCAAGGTTTTTTGCAGTATTCACTAATTCTTTCATTTTTGAAAATCGTGGAAGAACAAGGACTTCAAGAAAATCGTCTCTGTGTAAAGAAGAAAATATATCACTTGTCAATAACTCATAGTAGATATTATTATCTTCCTCTAAATAAGTTAATACTCTATCAAACTTAGCGGCATCACTTATTCGTACTTCTTTTTTTACTTCTTCTGTAGATTTTTCACCCAATTGACCGCCTACAGCAGCAATAGCTATACCTGCCTTAGCGTTTGCCGTGTTTTGTTTCGTATAATTTTCAGTACGAGTTTCTGCGTCATAAACATACCCATCCATGGCGGAAATATAGTCGTTGAGTATTTTAGTATCAAGATATAAGAAACTTCTTAACTTCATACAATCTCCTATTTTATGTAATGAAAATAATGATCATCAAGCAACTTTTTCGATAAATATTAAATAACGCGTTATAGCAATAAATGTGAATATTGCTCCTGTTATCAAATTGTTATCAAAAGGCAATTTGGAATCGTTCAAACCCAGTGCCTGTAAGGGTTTGCGGCTTCGTGTCGATTACTCCCACTCGCTATAGGCAAAGCCGTCTTAACTGTTTTTGTTTTAGCGATTTGATTCCATTTTACTCATTTTGATTTCAATTGTAACTGCCATATGGGGTATACTGAACTTTTGTTATCAAAGTGTTATCATTGAGGTGCTATCAAGGGTTTATTATTGTGTATTTACGGCGGTTTTGGGGTGAGATTTTTGCTGTTTTTATTATAGCATATTTGAGAGAGGGATGCAAGGGGTTTTTGAAAAAAATGTTATTCTTCTTCGGAAGACGTTTCAGCCAATTCGATATATTCCTTCAGCTTTTTCTGCAACAGCTTCTTATCAATCAGTTTCAGATTATATTCTGAAACCATTGTCGGAGATAAACTACGACTGAGTGCAAATTCTACAACTTCATCATCTTTACTTGCACAGAGGATAACACCAACACTCGGATTTTCGTTTTCCTTTTTCATTTCTCTGTCAAGAGCTTCAAGATAGAGGTTTAT
>JAISIC010000014.1 GCA_031262225.1 Ruminococcus sp.
GCTTCGGTGTATCTTGACGGCGGTGCGGTGAAATGCTGTTTGGGTTCAAGAGACTTGATCTTGAGCTTGTCGCCCTCATGAAGCTCGGGGAGGGATTTTGATTCCTCCTCGTCTTTTGATTCCTGATAAAGCACCGTGTACCCCGCAAAACGAACTGTGAAGCCGGTCGCACGGAAATTAACGCCACCCGCGTCAATGTCGGCAGCAACCATATCAAGTGTGCAAGGGGTCATCTGACTTGCGATAAACCGCTCCCAGATTAGCTTATAAAGTTTATATTGATCGGAATTGAGATTCCCTTTAACCCTTTCGGGGGTGATGGACGGGGTCGAGGGTCTTATTGCTTCGTGGGCATCTTGAGCGGCTTTTTTGGATTTATACTCGTTGTATTTTTCGGGAATATAATCCTTCCCGTATATATCTTTTATCGTTTCCGCCGCCGCCGCTTTAGCTTCATCGGCGATACGAAGCGAATCTGTACGCATATAGGTGATTAGACCGAGCGTCCCGAGCCCGTCAACGTCAACGCCCTCATAAAGGGTTTGAGCCGCTTTCATCGTTCTTGATGCGGCAAAACCTAACTTCTTGGAGGCTTCCTGTTGAAGGGTTGAGGTGGTGAAAGGGGGTGCCGGCGATTTTTTGCGAACCGATTTTTTCACCGCCGAAACGGTGAAGTCTGCACCCTTAACCTTTTTTAAAATATCTTCGGCGTTCTTGCCGCTTTTAAGCTCTTTCTTCTTACCCGAAACCCCATAGTAGCTTATCTCGAACTGCTTGCGAGAGGGCGGAGCCATGGCAATGCCGTCGATAGACCAATATTCTTCGGGAATGAATTTTCTTATCTCGTTTTCACGATCGACGATAAGCGAAACTGCGACAGACTGAACACGGCCTGCCGATAACCCGCGTTTTACTTTACGCCACAAAAACGGCGACAGCTTATATCCCACAATGCGGTCAAGAAGCCTTCGTGCCTGTTGGGCATTGACAAGCTCCATGTCGATTTTGCGTCTGCCCTTCATGCCGGCATCGATTCCGCTTTTTGTTATCTCGTTGAAGGTAACGCGGTTTTTTTCATTGAGGGGAAGTCCCAAAATCTGCGCAAGGTGCCATGAAATAGCCTCACCTTCCCGATCCGGGTCGGTCGCAAGATAGACATAATCAGCCTTCTTCGCGGCTATCTTGAGCTTTTTTATGATATCCTCTTTGCCCTTCATCTCGGTGTATGAAGGGGTGAAACCGTTTTCAAAATCAATACCCATCTTTGATTTTAAGAGGTCGCGGACATGACCCATCGAAGCGATAACTTCGTAGTCACTCCCCAGATATTTTCCGATCGTTTTCGCTTTTGCAGGTGACTCAACTATAACAAGATTTGACATTTATCATGTTTCCCTTCGGAGTTCCCAGATTAAAATTGCCGCTGCCGCCGCCGCGTTGAGCGACTCTGCGTTCCCGGTCATATTTATTGTAACGTGCATTCCCGCTTGACTTGCGATTTCTTCGGGTATGCCGTGAGCTTCGTTTCCTATTATTATTGCACTTTTTTGCGGAAAATTCACCTGTCGAATGTCCGTCCCTTCGCCGACTATGGCTGCATAGGTCGTGTATCCTGACAGCAATTCAAAAGGCTTTTTTGTCTCATGAATATTCACATGAAAGAGGCTCCCCATCGCCGCCCTTGTGCATTTCGGGGAATATATATCGGCAGTATCTGCCGCGATTATGTCGGTGATTCCCATTGCATCGGCGGTTCGGATTATAGTGCCTATGTTGCCCGGGTCTGATAAACCCGCCAAAACTATAACCTTGTCCCCCAAAGAGTTTTCGGGCACAGGCTTCCTGCATATCGCAAATATCCCCTGTGAAGAAGGCTGTGTGCTCATTTTGTCGGCGATTATATCCGTAATTATAAAAGCATCCGAAAAGCTTTCCGAAAACTTGTCGATACAAAAAATCTTTACGGGGGCAACGCCGCTTTTTATCATATCAAAAACAAGCCGCTCGCCCTCAAGCACAAATAACCCTGTTTCGTCCCTGTATTTTTTATGCTTAGAAAGTTTAATATATTCTTTTATCTGCGCGTTATCCGTTGACGTGATTTCCATCTGCGAATATTTCCCAAAAAGAGTTAGCGAACCGCATCCGCTAACCCGTTTTTGTTACGAATTTGATTATAACGCCGCTTTTGCGGTCTTAGAGTGCCGCTTTCGCGGACTCGGTGAGCTTTGTGAAACCTGCCGCATCGTTTATAGCGATTTCGGAAAGCATCTTGCGATTGAGGGTTATGCCCGCTTTTTTAAGCCCGTTCATGAATGTTGAATAGTTCATGCCGTTGAGTTTACAAGCAGCGGATATACGTGTAATCCAAAGGCTTCTAAAGTCACGCTTTTTAAGGCGGCGGGAGATATAGGCATACTGCCCGGATTTCATCACCGCTTCTTTAGCCATTTTAAAGTGCTTGGATTTGGCACCCCAATAACCCTTTGCAAGCTTCAGGGTTTTGTTTCTTCTTTTGCGCGTAGCGAGCGCACCTTTAATTCTTGCCATCTATGTTATTCCTCTTTTTTCTATTTAGTAGTTAGTGCAAGCTTATTTGTAGGGGAGCAGAATCTTCATTGTTGCAGCATTTGCAGCTGAACATACGCCGTCACGGCGTGCAAGCCTTTTACGCTTGTGAGCCTTTTGGGTGAGGCGGTGACGCTTGTTTGTGCGTTGATAGGTAACTTTTCCCGTGCCTGTAACCTTAAAGCGTTTTTTAGCACCGGAGTGTGATTTTTGCTTATTCATTATTTATATACTCCATTCTTTTGGGGATTAGACTTATTGAGGATTAGCCGGTTTCTTCGGCTCTGTCTGCGTGTTTTTCTTCGGGGTTATGAGTATCATCATCTGTCTGCCTTCCATCACCGGTCTGCCTTCGTGTGTGCCAAATTCAGCACAGGCTTCACGGAATTTGATGAGAAGTTCTTCGCCCAGATGCGGGTGAGCGATAGCACGTTTACGAAAACGCACCTGAACCTTAACCTTGTCGCCGTTTTTTAAGAAGTCGCAGGCGTGGGAAACTTTGGTATTGAAATCGTTGGTGTCGATGGTGGAAAACATTCTGATTTCCTTTGTCTCAACGATCTTCTGATTCTTCTTTGCTTCCTTTTCGCGTTTGTTCTTTTCAAAAACAAACTTCCCGTAGTCCATTATTTTACAGACCGGAGGAGTTGCCGCCGGGCTGATCATAACTAAATCGAGTTCACGTTCGTCTGCCATGTGTTGGGCATCTTTTCCCGAGACTATGCCGAGCTGGGCACCGTCTTCGCCGATGAGACGAACTTCGCGTTCGCGGATCTGGTTGTTTATCGGTAATTCTTGTTTTGCTATGAAAAATCCCTCCTATAGGTGTTAAATTGTAAAAATGAAAAAGGACGTGAAAACGCCCCAAAAACCGATAGCCGCCAAAACGACAGTCGGTGTAAATATTGACCTACAAACTAAAGCCGGCAGGTGAGAACAGGGCGTTCTTCTTTATTGTACTGTTTAATTATATATTATTATCTCTGTATAGTCAAGTAACGAGCGAAAAATTTACATTTCGTTCATATTTCAGCATCGTAGTCAACATAGGGCACATCAAAACCGAAAAGCTCCAAAAAGTCGTGGTTATAGCCGTCAATGTCAGCAAGGTCGCGGACGTTGTCGGAATTAACCATCTCCCAAGTTGCGGCGACTTCGGCTTGAATGTCGGGAGCCATCTCGAAATCGTCCATCCGTATAAGTCCGTTTTCATCGGTGGGAATAACGCCTTCGGGATTATAAAGCTTTTCCGCGAAAAGGCGGTACATCTGCTCTATAGTGCCTTCGTGACAGCCTTGCTCTTTCATAACCCTAAAGAGGATTGAGATATAGAGCGGAACAACGGGGATAGCACTTGAACTCTGGGTGACAAGGGCTTTGTTCACCGCAACAAATGCCGATAGCCCATCATACTGCGATTCAAGCTTTTTCGACGTCTCGACAAGGTGTTCCTTTGCTTTGCCTATAGTTCCGTCCTTGTAAAGCGGGTGTGTGAGCTCCGGTCCGATATATGAATATGCGACGGTGACAGCCTTCGGGTCTAACACTTCTGCATCGGAAAGAGCTGTGATCCAAGCTTCCCAGTCTTCGCCGCCCATGACCTTGACGGTGTTTTCAATCTCTTCATCTGTCGCAGTCGGAACTGTAACCTTTGTTATCTCTGCTGTCTGGGGATTGATTGTCTTGTTTGTATATTCATTGTCAACCGTCTTTAGCACCGAGGATACAGAAGTTCCGTCGTCGTAAGTCCGACGCGGTGCGGCAAGGCTGTAAACTATGCAGTCAACAGTCTCAAAATCCCGTTTTATGACATCAATAACCATATCTTTGATATCACTCGAAAAGGCATCGCCGTTGACAGTTTTCGCATATAGCCCGGCGTCGGCGGCACAGCTTTCAAACGTCTCAGTGTTATACCAGCCCGCCGTGCCTGTGCGGTTCCCCTGCGGGGGCTTGTCGTATATCACGCCGAGGGTGGAGGCACCTCCGCCGAATGCAAGGGAAATGCGGCTCGCGAGCCCGTATCCCATCGAAGCACCGATCACCAAAACGTGTTTGGGAGGGTCTTCAATCGGCTTTTGTGCTTTAACATAGTCAATCTGTCGCTTAAGGGCCTCTGCACAGCCCACAGGGTGAGCAGTCGTGCAGATGAAGCCGCGAATTTTCGGTTTTATTACCATATTAAGTCCTATTCAATAATACTCTTGCCTGTCATTTCCTTAGGCTGTTCGAGGTTCAAAATTTTAAGCATTGTCGGTGCAATATCTGCGAGCACGCCGCCGTCACGAAGATTTACCTTGCCCTGCCCTAAAACAATGAACGGAACAGGGTTTGTGGTGTGGGCTGTGAAGGGTGAACCGTCCGGCTCATACATCTTGTCGGCGTTGCCGTGGTCGGCGGTGATGAAAACCGTGCCGCCCTTTGATAAAACCTCGTTCGCAACCTTGCCTACACACTTGTCAACCGCTTCAACCGCCGCCTTAGCCGCATCAAAAACGCCTGTGTGCCCGACCATGTCGCAGTTTGCGAAGTTAAGAATAATAACATCAAGGTTATCTTCATCTATCGCGGCAACACATCTGTCACACACTTCATATGCACTCATTTCGGGCTGCATATCGTATGTTGCAACCTTCGGCGAGTTCACCAAAATCCGCTCCTCGCCCGGGTACTGCTTT
The DNA here is from genome assembly GCA_031262225.1 of Ruminococcus sp. Lineage (GTDB taxonomy): Bacteria > Bacillota > Clostridia > Oscillospirales > Ruminococcaceae > JAISGY01. Next base: position 5,247 of record JAISIC010000014.1, read on the forward strand.
TCGACACCGCCGTTGAAGAAGAAGGTCACATGGGCATATTTTTCCGTCTCGGCGATGCGAAGCTGTGTTAAGCCCTTGCCCGATATATATTCGCCGAAGGTGTTATCAAGCGATTCCGGCTTGAATGCAACTTCCACATTCGGCATTGTAGCATCATATTGGGTCATGCAAACGTAATTGAGTTTTAGTTTCGGGCGGTCAAAGCCTTTGAAATCGGGGTCAACGAAAACGCGGGTTATCTCCCTTGCCCTGTCGGGGCGGAAGTTGTAGAAAATAACACTGTCGCCCGATTCGATGGGCTTGCAGCCGTCTATAACAACGGGAACGACAAACTCGTCTGTCTTGCCGTCGTCATAACTCGCCTGCATAGCCTCCACACCTGAAACTGCGTGGTTGCCTTCGCACTTAGTGAGAGCATCATAAGCCTTTTTAACGCGATCGTAGTTATTGTCGCGATCCATAGCGTAGTATCGCCCGGAAATCACGCCAATCTTGCCCACGCCGATTTCACCCAGCTTATCTTGAAGCTCCGCTACAAATTCCTTGCCCGAAGAGGGCGGAACATCACGTCCGTCCATGAAGCAATGAACATATACATCGTCGGGGGCAAAGCCCTTGCGTTTTGCGAGTTCGATTAAAGCGTAAAGGTGGGTGTTGTGGCTGTGAACGCCGCCGTCGGAAAGAAGCCCGTATAAATGAAGCCGCTTACCGGCTTTTAATGCCTCGTCCATAGCCGCGTTAATGACAGGGTTTTCGTAAAAATCGCCGTCACGGATTGATTTTGTAATCCTTGTAAGCTCTTGGTATACAATCCGCCCTGCACCCATGTTGGTGTGCCCGACTTCGGAGTTTCCCATCTGTCCGTCGGGAAGCCCGACATCCATGCCGGA
>JAISIC010000017.1 GCA_031262225.1 Ruminococcus sp.
GGTGTTTCCGGGCTGATCGGTACTGAAGTCGCTAATACGCTTCTTAACAAAGGCTTCACCGTTGTCGGGACAGACACTCGTCCGCCCTCGATTGCAAACCCGAACTTCACCTTTATGCAAGCGTCACCCGATGATAAGGCGGCTTTTGTCGGCGTTTTCGGCAAGGCGAACTGCGATGCACTTGTGCATCTTGCCTGCTCATGCGATAACGACCTTCCGCCCACCATCGGCAAGGATGAGCTCAAGCTGTCTTCCTCCTGTGACAAGTTCATCTATGATCTTGCAGTGAAAGAGCGTTATAAAGATATCATGCTCCTTTCCACTCACATGGTTTATGCCGTTCAAAAAACACGCGAGCCGATCCGTGAATCTTCCGACGTGAAGCCCACACATACATACGGCGAGCTTAAGGCAGAGTCTGAAAAGGTTCTTTCAAAGGCTGTTAATAAGAGCAACACCGCCGCTGTTATCATGCGTGTTCCCCAGATCTACACTAAAACCTTCCTTGATAATCTGCATTCCAAGCTTTGGGATCCCAAAGACAACTGCTTTTTCATCTACGGTTACGGCGAATACGGTTTCTCCTTCTGCTGTCTTTATAACCTCTGCGATTTCATCCTCGGAACGCTTGCCGGTGCAAACGGTATGAGCAACTATCAGGGGATATATAACATCTGCGACACCAAGCCCCTTCTTGCTAAAGATATGCTTGAATTTTTGAAGGCGAACTCGAAGGTCGGTGCGGTTGTTCAGCGAAACTACGGCACAGACGCGGTTAAGGCGGCTCTTGCATACGCCGGAAAGTCTTCAAAGTCCGACTACCGCTACAACGACATCGGAATCATCTGCTCGAACATCTCATATGACAACACCAAAGCACAGCGTATCGCACCATTTAGATGGAAGCTTGCCAATACAAAGTAGCAGGGCGAGCCCGTATGAAAATTACGGGCTTTTTTTGCGAGGATTAATATGTTTTTATATCGCGTTATTAACCATTGGGATAACATGGACGGCTCTGTTGAACGCGGCTATGCGGGGCGTTCGATTTTTTTTGAAGGAAATCGGTTTTTAAACAATTTTTCTGATATAAAAAAATATGCTTCGTATCTTCAAAGCATAAACATAAACACAATCTGTCTTAATAACGTCAATGTCAACGAGGTTTCGGCAAAACTTATTACCGAGGAATTTTTGCCCGACCTTGCAAAAGTTGCCGATATTTTTCGACAACACGGCATTAAGCTTTTAATTGCAATAGAGTTTTCAGCACCGAAAAGTTTGGGCGGACTTGATAGCTGCGATCCTTTAGATAAAAGCGTTTGCGATTGGTGGAAAAAGCAAACCGATTTGATTTATAAATATATTCCCGACTTAGCGGGCTTTTTGGTGAAGGCAGACAGCGAATTTCGCGACGGCCCGGCGGCTCTGGGCAGAACACAGGCGGACGGTGCAAACTGTATTGCAAGGCCGCTCGCCCCTCATGATGGCGTTGTGTTTTGGCGTTGCTTTGTATATAATTGCAGACAAGACTGGAGAGACACGAAAACCGACCGTGCAAAAGCCGCATATGAGACCTTCATGCCGCTCGACGGTCAGTTTGATGATAATGTTATTTTACAAATCAAAAACGGACCGATGGATTTTCAGGTTCGTGAGCCGCTCTCTCCGCTTTTAGGCAATATGAAAAATACTCGTCAGGCTTTGGAACTTCAAATCACACAGGAATACACCGGTCAGCAGATTGATATTTTCAGTCTTGCTTCACAATGGGAGGACTATTTTAACAGTCCGATTAATGCGACAGAAATTTTAGCCGATAAGAAATTTGATGCGATATGCGGGGTTGCAAATGTCGGCAGAGACACCTTTTTATGCGGAAACCCGCTTGCGGAAGCGAACCTTTTCGCGTTCGGAAAATTCGGAGATAACCCATATTCAAAGGCTTGCGACATAATAAATGAATGGACAGATGATCAGATAACAAGGGAAATTTTAATGAAATCCCGCGATGCCTATGAAGGTTACACAACGCCGCTGGGACTGGGGTGGATGGTCACTCCGCACTTTCACTACGGAATATCTCCGCTCGGTTACGAGTTTGACAAGTGGGGGACATATCACAGGGCTTCGCACACCCATATCGGAGTTGACAGAAGCACGAGGGGAACAGGCTTTGTTTCGCAGTATGATCCGTATTTAACAGAGCTTTATGATAACCCTGAAACAACCCCCGAAGAGCTTTTACTGTTTTTCCACCGCCTGCCCTATACATATAAGATGAAGGACGGCAGAACGCTTCTGGAGTACCTTTATGACAGGCATTTTGAAGGGTATGAGGCGGTCGAGAGTTTTATTGAGCTTTGGAAAAAAAGCAATGTAAACAAGGATATTTATGATGAAGTTGCAAGGCGGCTTGAACTGCAAAAAGAAAACGCCCGCGAATGGCGGGACGTCTTCAATACGTTTTTATATAGGATGACGGGGGTTTGTGACGAGAAGGGAAGGAAGATATATGACTAACTAAGCATCTCAATATATCTGTTTAATTCCTCTGCTTCATATTCCGCGATCAGTTCTGTGAGCTTGCCGGCGTTATCCGAATCGAAGCAATCGTAATATCTTCTTTTGTCGGCAAATTTAATGTTCACCGGGAGGAGACCTGCTTTGATAAGCTCCATATTCATGATAAGCCTGCCGGTTCGCCCGTTGCCGTCGATAAAGGGGTGTATAGCTTCAAAGCGAAGATGAAATTCGCTCACCGCTTCTATGATATGCTTGTCGGTTTTCATTTTCTCATAGTCGGCGATTAGCTGTTCCATCTGTGCGGCAATAAGATACGGTTGCGGCGGAATATGTTTTGCACCCGTAATGGTGACTGGGACAGAACGATAAATGCCTTTGCTGTCTTTGTCGTTTATCAAAACAAGCGTATGGATATCTTTTATAATCCGCTCGGTGAGCGGTGTTTTTCTGTCTGCGTACTCTAAAACAAGCTCGAAAGCATCTTTGTGCCCCGCCGCTTCAAGATGGTCTTTGAACGGCTTTTCGCTGACTGTTATTCCCTCTTTGAGGAGCAACGCCGTTTCGCGAAGGGTGAGGCTGTTGCCCTCGATTGCGTTTGAATCGTAAGTATTTTCGATTGCAAACTCTTCGCGAAGCCTTGCAAGTTCGCCGGCGTTAAGCGGTCTTAAGGAAGAAAGTTTCGCGGCAAGGCTGTCAATTTCATTAATAAACATAATTTCACGCAAGGTTCTTTCAAAGCTTAAAGAGTTTGGGCGGCAATAAAGTCTTTGGAAGGGGGTACGGGGGAGAACCTTTCTACAGAAAGGTTTCCCCCGCCGTTCCTCAGCGGTGACCTCGACTTCCTCCGCCGCCGTGGTGACCGCCGCCGTGTCTGCCGCCTCCTCCGCCGCCGCTGCCGCCGGAAGAGTGGTAGGTTCGGGTGGTGTATTCGCGGACGAACACGTCGGAGCGGTTATAGATATTGATTGAGTCGGTGTCAAGATAGAGTGCGGCTGTGGGTTTTGAATGTTGGTGATATCTGCTCCAGATTACGCCGAATGTGATGAGACCGGAAATTATCGCAAAGACAATACCGAAGCCCAAAACCTCTAAGTCCATGCTATTGGCATATCTGCTGTCATATTGACTGTGGTTAACAAAATCATAATCTTTCGACTCATAGGTGTTTTCGCCCGAATAGATATCATCAAGCCAAGACACCCAAAGTATTGCCGCTCTGTACTCATCGTAGTCTATAATCGGATCTTCAACTGCATAGATAATATAGTCAAGAGCCTTGTCAGAAACCATATCGTCAACGCCGTTTGCAAGTACAAAATGGTCAACCCAGTTGCCGTTGGCAGAGTCGATTAGAAATAATGCACCGTCTGCATCAATGCCGAAATCTTCATCAAAGGTGTTCTCGGCGTTTTTTATAACGGCACTGTCGGAAAAGTCGCGGGCGGTGGTCTTAAATTCGAGGCATATATCATAAGTATCGGAGAAGTTATACATAACGACAAAGAGTTTTTCTTCTTCCTCGTCGGTGAGAAAATCGGCATCGTCACGAATGATAACCGTGTCGGTGTTTTTATAGGCAGACACAGGAACGCTTAATCCCGCAATGAGCATAACCGCAAAGAGGATTGAAAGTATTTTTTTCATAATTTTCTTCCCCCTTACGCCATGGTTGAGAGCAACGCGAAGACTGTCGTAACTGCCGCAAACACCCCGAAAATCATTGCAAGCATCTTCGGGATTGACAGCGGCGGAAGCCCTGCGACCTTGCCTGTCTGACCGTTCACCGCGAATTGATATATCTTATTTTTATAGCTGTATGTCATAAACCAGAGGGGCAGCAGCACATACTGCCAGTCGGTGCGGATTAGGTTTACGGTGTTCTTTTTAATATTAACGGTTGTGTAGCCCTTTATGTCATCCTTTAATATATCCTTTGCGGCACTCGCTGCACGATTCCTTATTCTGTCGATGATTTCGGACTTGGGCACGTCATATTTATCGGCATAAAACCCCGACAGATAGCTCATGTTAAAGTCGGTCATTTCGCGATAGTCGAAGGGCTCAACCGAATCCAAAAACTCGTCGTCAAGCTTCTTGCTCCCGTCGGCAGGTATCTTTTCAAACGCCATGAACCCTGCTCTCTCGCAGTTAAAAATACGTGTATGGATGATGGTACAGTTGCCGGTGTTTCGGGAATTGACTATCTTCGCCTCGGCTGTGACCATTGCATTTGTTTTGCAGTCGGCAAGCCAAAACGGGGTATATAAACCCACAATCTTATCAAGCTGTTTTTCTGTCCTGAAAGAACCCGGGACGAACCATTTTTTCTTAATGAAATCCTTGAAGATATTCTCCGCTTCGATTCGGGCAAGCTTGAAAGGAATAATTTTGTCGGGGCGAAATTCCCCGGAAATACGCCCGGAAAGTGTGACGGGATTATGGCAGTAATAGCACTCGGAGGCGGCGGTGTTTTCATCGGCGATGACTGCCGCTCCGCACGAGTTGCAGACATAAACATGGGTTGCTTCGGAAAACTCTTTTTTATCCGCCTCGGAGACAGGCGGTGTTGCAGTTTCCGCGACAGGCTTTTCCGCCTCATTGAGTTCTTCCACCGAAAAGGCGGACAGACAATAGTCGCAGACCGATTTTTGCTTCTCGGGGTCAAAGCGAAGCTCCGCTCCGCAGTTCGGGCATCTTGTCATATCTGTTCCTCTTTTTTATTCAGCTTTCTTGTTGCCGCAATTTTGGCAGAACTTGCCGGTGTTGGGCGTTCCGCATTCCTGACAGAACCATTTTTTCTGCTCGCCGGAATTAGAATTGCCGCCCTGTGTTTGTACGTTCGGATACTGGTTTGGTGCTGACTGGGGTGCAGGCTCAGCCTGCTGTTGGGGTTGCTGTTGGGGCACTTGATTTAGTGCTCCGAGTATCCCTGCACCTGCACTTTGAGCGGCACTAAAGCCCATAAATCCGATTGCCGCACCGCCTGCATTGCCGCCTGCGGCTTTGATTCCGTCTGCAACGCTCTTTTGCATATATGCGTTCATCAGCGACGGATCAGCCATCATCGCCGTTTCGTTCCGCATATTAATAAGCTTTTGGGAACCCTCGTCATAGGTAATCGATTCAATCCCGACAGAGACGACCTGTATGCCGCGAAGACCTGTCCAGTCGTCATCGAGAGCATCGTTCATATATTTTGAAAGCTCGCGGCCCTTGCTCTGAACGAAGGATATTCTTACACCGTCGGCGGAAAGTTTATTTATTGTTGAAGCGAAGGCATCCAAAAACTCCGACTGATACTGGGCGTAGATATCGGAAAACTCGACCCTGTCGGCGTTTTTCGGGATCGCTTCGGCATAAAATTTAATCGGATCGACAATACGTATCGAATATGTTCCGAAGGCACGGAGGAAAAGCTCTGCATTATAGAAGCTGTCAAAATAGTTCACAGGGTTGCGGGTTCCGAACTTGATACCCTTAATTTCCTGCATATTTATGTAAACAACAAGCTGTTTGCCGGAGGGAACTCCGCCGAATTTAACACGCTCGAAGGTTTCGCGGAGCGAATCGGCAATATCACTCCCGAGGTTCCCTGCAAAGAGAGACGGAGCCGACGAGTCGGCAACTTTATAATACCCCTCTTCGGTGGTGTAGTCAACGACACGCCCCCCGTCAATGAGCAGCATCATCATATTCGGATATACATGGATAACAGAGCCGTTTGAAACAAGCCCTGTCGAGCCCTTGACATTCTGACCTTTTCTGACCGAAGTGCCTTTGCACATAACGGTGTTATCGCCCATGTCTGCCGGTTCGAGAGTTTCGAGCCAAGAGTCCGCAAAGCCGCCTGAAACCGCACTGCCTATTGCTTTTATAATACCCATTTTATATATTCTCCTTAAACTACAGCTTGATTTTCGCCGCATTACCGCGTTGGTGTCGTTTGCCGGGCGACAGCCCGCCTTCACTCCACCGCCTTGTCCTGCGACGAAAATCATCGCTGTTATTTGAATGTTTTGCTAAATCGTTTATATTATATCATATAAAAAATATTATGTCAATGGTATAGACAAATTTTTTTGAAAAATTATCTTGCTTTTTTCAAACAAATGTGATATACTATACTAAATAATTATGTAAAATAACAAGGAGTTAAAAATAGATTATGGCATTTCCGATTGTAGCACCGTCTTTCCTTCGTGAATACGTTGACATGGAGACACCCGAAAATAACGCCGGCAAGGTGCGTTATGTTATCAGTCCGCACTCGGTTGATTATGTTTTGATGCTCACAAACGTTGACGTTGCAAAAAGGCTTATCGCCGAGACAGACACAATTTTATACACCATGACATATATGTCTGAAGCGGACGAGAAAAACTTTGCCGAAAACGCGAAGGCTCTGCTTGCAAGATATCCTTCGATGGCGGCATACTGGCCGATACGTCAGATGATGATGTATGTTTTGCAGTTTCCGGATATTGAACTTGACAGAAAGCTTTTAATACTCAACTACTGCCTGCACAGCGTCACCAATATGCAAGCCCAATATCATGCAGACCTTATCCCCGGCTTCTGTCAAAACATGACCCACACCACCGACTTCACAGAAATTTTCGCATACTTCAAAGACCTGCCCGTGAACCCTGCCGTGTCTGCCGCCGAGGGTGTTTCGCTTTTGAAAGCCGTTATGTCATGTGCAAAGGAAACTGATCCAAACGGTGCGGCAAAGAAATTCAAGAAGGTCTATGAGCGTGTTTTCAAGGGGCTTGAGGTTTCCGGTCCCGAGACCTTTAATATGCTTGACATGAAAACTTTTATCAAGCTTCGTATGGAATACGACCGTGTTTATGCCTTAGAACGCCCGAATATCATGGAAAATATCATGGTCAACTACCTTTGGGCTTTCGCGATACCGTTTACAGACCCGGAGCTGTCTTTCTGGGATAACTTTACATTCTATATCGAGCTTTACAACGCAATTAAAGTTTTGATTGCAACGACAAAGCCTTGCGATGATGATGACTTAGCAAATATCCTGTCGGCTTTTGATGTTGCCCTTTCGGAAGCAAGCAAAAATAACAGGATTTTCAAAACTGTTGTGACGGCACTTAAAAATCAGGGTACAAATAATAACGGCGATCTCGCTGTAATTACCGTAAGCTGAGAAAATTAATATGGCTAAGATACTTTCAAAAGACGACCGCCCCTCTTTTCCCAAAAGGGCGGTTGTTACCGGCGGAATGCCGTACGGAAATAAAAAGCTTCATTTCGGGCATATCGGCGGCGTTTTTGTCTTTGCCGATGTTTTCACGCGGTTTTTAAAAGACCGAATCGGCTCAGATAACGTTATCTTCGTGTCGGGCACCGACTGCTATGGCTCGCCGATTGTCGAAAGCTACCGCAAGCTCGGCGAATCGGGCTACAAGGGGACTATCCTTGACTTTGTGACTGAAAATAACAGATCGCAAAAGGAAACGCTTGCAAAATATCTTGTCGAGCCGTCGCTCTTTGAGGGCTCTGCCATAGGACGTGCTGGAGAGATTCACCAAGAATACACCTATGAATTTATCCGCAAAATGTATGAAAACGGCAAACTGTCGCGAATCACCACCAAGCAGTTTTATGACGAGACGGCAGGGGTGTTTCTAAACGGCCGTCAGGTTATAGGCCGATGTCCTATTCCGGGCTGTGGGTCGGAGAAGGCATATGCCGATGAATGCGACCTTGGGCACTCCTTTTTACCCAAAGACCTTATCAACCCGAAAAGCACTATAACGGGTGAAACGCCTGTTTTCCGCGACGTGACCAACTGGTATTATAACCTGCCGGAAGACATGGATATATTAAAGGAATATATCGAGAGCAGAAAACGCTCGGGCAATGTCAGACAGGTTGTCGCAAAGACCGTTTCGGAGTTTTTGGAAGCCGCTAGCATATATATCATGAACGATTATTCGGATGATTATGATGCGATAAAGGACAAGCTCCCTTCTCATGAAACGATAATCGACACTAAAAAATCTTCTTTTACGATAAAATTCGAGCAGCTTCGTGACAGAGAACAGGCGGAAGAGATTTTATCTTTACAAGGTATCCGATTCAGAGCAGGGAAGACTTTAACCCCTTTCCGCCTCACCGGAAATTCCGACTGGGGGCTTAAAGCTCCGGTTTTGGAAGATGAAGAGCCTTCCACCGTTTATGTCTGGCCGGAATCGCTCTGGGCACCGATTTCATTCTCACAGGCGTATCTTGAAAGCATAGGGCATGACAGGGGCGAATGGAAAGAATATTGGTGTTCTCCCGATGCCGAGGTTTATCAGTTTATCGGGCAGGATAACATATATTTTTACTGCAACGCCGAGCCGGGAATGTTTGAGGCTGTTGGTGACGGTCTTCGCATACCGCAGTTTATCGCCAATTTTCATATCCTCTTCCTTGACAAGAAGGCTTCGTCTTCGGGGAACATCAAGCCCCCGATGGCGGACGAGCTTTTAGACTTTTACACCCCCGAACAGCTTCGTATGCATTTTATTTCCCTTGGTTTGGGGCAGAAGTCTGTGAGCTTTATGCCAAAGCCTTTTAATCCGGACGCAAAGCCCGAAGATTCAGATCCTGTGACTAAAGAGGGATTCCTTCTAAATAACGTTTTCAACAGACTTGTTCGCACCTGCCTTTATGAGATTCAAAAATGCAGGGGCGGGAAAATGCCTGTCGGACACGCTTCCGATGCGGTTGTGAATGAAGCCGAACAGGCTATACTGCAATACGAGCGGTTTATGTATCGCCACGAATTTCATCAGGTGTCATACGTTCTTGACAGCTTCGTGCGTTTCCTTTCAAAGGTTATGAGCAAGGGGAAGAATGAAAGTGATAAAACCGGTGATGCAGAAAATGCTGATAGTGTTCGCAAAGCTTGGCTGATTGACATATTCTACGGGATCAAAGTCTGCCTGTCGCTTCTCCATCCCATCGCTCCTGTCGGCTGTGAAACGGTTCGCGAGTATCTGCTTTTGCCGGAGAGTATTTATAACTGGGATAATATCTTTGAATCACTTCCTGTCATTTTCGGCGATAAGACTGAAATAACCCCGAAGTTTTTAGAGCCCCGATTTGATTTTTTCGCGAAGCATCCGAGCCAACTTAATTCAGACTGAATGAAAAGGGTAAGATATGAAAAAGAAGAAATTTTCACCCTCTCTTTATCAGGCAATAATAATCCCGGTTATGGCAATCATCGTCATAACCGTTGCCTGGTTCTGTGCTCTCATGTGGCTGTCCGGAACCATGGCTGCACTGGATAGACAGGCGGTTTCAATACTCCAAAAAAACACCGAGATAACCGCTTCAAGGCTTGAGGTTTCGCTTGTGAGGCAGTGGTCAAACATCGGCGGGCTTCCTTCCGATATTGATTCCTCTCTCACCGAATATCTTAACAGCAACAACATGACCATTGATGAGTTTTTAGCTTCGCATGAGGCTATGATGGAGTTTGACGGACCGCTCACCGACATGATACTAAACGCTCTGCGTTATGTCAACGCTAACGGTGTTTTCGTTATCTTCACAAACGGCGAGGAAGAAAAGGTCTATGACGGCGAACAGATTTCCATTCACGGGCTTCACTATCGCGACCTTAACCCGAACATAACCCCTTCTGACTATTCAGATATCATCATGGAACGCGGCGATTCTCATCAAGCGGAGGTTCGCGGGCTGGCTCTCGATTCGACATGGCAAAAACACTATGAACTGACACCCAACAATCTCGATAATTTTTCCATATATCTAAAGCCTCTTGAAGCGGCGAAAAAATATCCTAATCTTTCCGCTTCCGAGCTTTCATACTGGGGCGGACCTAAGGTTATGGCGACGCCCGAAGGTCCCGATCCCACCGACATTGCAACATACATTACATACACTATGCCGCTTCTTTATGACGGCAGAGTTATCGGCGTTATCGGTTCGGAGGTTTCAACCGAACTGATGGCAGATCTTTATCTTCAGAGTTCAGATTTTGAAGCTATCGGTGAGGGCGGATATGCGACTGCTTCTTTTGATACCGCCGATATTCTTGAAGACGGCAGCGGTGTAAATATCACTCCCAGACAGCTTTCAACCAACTATGAGACCGAAAAAATCAAGGTTGGCACACCCGTTTTCATCGAAAGGGACATCTTCACCCGGTCGCATATGGTTGACGACAGTATACATGTTCTCGACCACACAGAAAACGGCTCTGCACTCGCTCACTTAAGCTTTTATGAGCTTGATCTTTATTCCGAAAATTCGCCCTTTAAGGATGAACACTGGGCTGTTATCGGATTTGCTCCCGACGAAAAGCTTTTTGCAAATTCAAGAGAGCTTTGGAGCGACACACTTATTTCGGCTCTCGTCTGCTTCGGGCTTGCTCTCCTCATTACCAGCATTGCGGTTGCTATCCTTCTCCGACCTCTCAAGTCTCTCACCTCACAGATTAAGGTCAGTCACCCGACTTTGATTGAACCGCCTGCAGGCTTTGATATAGCAGAGATAACGATTCTGCGTGATGCCCTTAACGCAGGGATAGAGCGTGCCATTGCCGATGCATATCAGATTGCCGCCGAACACGAAAAGCTCACCCTTGCCCTCTCCCTTGCGACGGGAACGCTGTTTGAATATGATTTTGATTCCGACGAATGCACAATAACCCGATTTAATGCCGGATACGAAGACGATCTGGACTTTCGGGGGATTTTTAGCGTCGAACACGCACTCAATCGTGTCCGCGACGAGGATGATTTTATCCATCCCGAAGACCGCCCCGCACTTGTTGCACTCCTTTCCGGCAAGGTTGAACGCAGTATCACGGCAAGGATTAATATGTCAAAGCTCCCCAAGGGTATCTATACCCACGAGGGAATATATGCATGGATTCGTTTTTCATGCCGGATTGTCACCGATAATAACGGTAAAAAACATCTGATAGGCACAACCCAAGACGTCACCATTGAAGAGGTTAAGAGGGAACATGAAGAGAGAGCTGCACGTATCGACCCGACAACGAAGCTTTTCAACCAAAAATACGGGCTGACCCTATGCAGAGAAGCGGCTCTCATAAACCGCACCAGAGGCGACCTTTCGCTGCTCGTTCAGGTTCAGCTTGAACCCGCTCTGGAGTGCGAAAGCTACTACGGGATATTCTACACAAACCTTTTGAACCTCAATATTGCAAAAGCGATTAAGGCACTGCTCCCCGAGGGTGCGATTATGATTCGCGGCGGCGACAACGAGATGTTCATCTTCGCTCCGGGAAAATCACCGGCAGATTTCCGCGACCTTTTATATAACATAACCCAGCTTGCAAAAAACATATATATCGGTGAAAATGCCGATATTGTCCTTTCCATTTCGTGCGGTGCGACGATTGTCTCCGAGGAACTTGATATTTTCGATCTGTCTTCGCGAACTAACGCAGCTGTGAGATACGTTGTGGAAGAGAATATCGGTGCCTATGCTTTCTTTGACGAGCTGCCCGAAGTTTTCAAAAAGCCGCTTATTTATATTCCGACGCCGATCGCTTTCACCGGCGACATTGAAGCTATGAGCCTGACGGCGATTGCTCTCAACCTCTTTGAGCGAACCCGCGATATCCGCTCTGTCATAAACCTACTGTCACGTTTTGCGGCGGCTCGCCATAACCTTTTGCGTGTTTTTGTTATCGAAAATAACACCGATCTTTCGACAAGTGCCGTTACCTTTTGCTATGACACTGTAAAAACGGGGGTCAGCTGTGAGACCGAACGTATGCCGAGGACTTTTTACAAAGACTTTGAGCAGTACGACTCGGGCGACGGTGTTCATATCATCAGCTCGAAGAATAAACCGATTAAAAATGTCGAAAAGCTTTTGCGTGTTGAGGGGCTGTCAGAATACTCCTGTCTTGCCTGCGGAATGTATGTTAAGGGTGAGATTTTCGGAAAGATTGTTTTCCTCCACCCCGACCCCGATTTTACTTGGACAGACGCCCTTGTTTCCGACCTCAACGAGACTTCAAAGATTATCGCTTCTCATCTCTCAAGGGAACGTTCCGACTCCGCTTCAAGGGCAAAGACCGACTTTTTATCGAAAATTTCCCACGAAATCAGAACGCCGATGAACGCTATCATAGGGCTTTCGGATATCGCACTTAAGGATAAAAACCTCGACCCGGCAAGGGCTGTTGACTGCCTTGAAAAGATTCACAGCTCTGCGGATTTCCTCCTCTCGATAATAAACGATGTGCTTGACATGAACAAAATCGAAAGCGGGAACATGACCATTGCACATAATCCCTTCAATCTGCGTGCGGCTTTGGATGAGGCGGCTTCGATGGTTTCGCCGCTCATATCTTCAAGGGGTCTTGAATTTATTACCGATTTTTCGCTTCAAAACGACTACTTCATCTCCGACAGAGACCGCCTCAAACAGGTGCTTGTCAACCTTTTGGGCAATGCCGCTAAATTCACCGAACGGGGACACATCAAGTTTACTGTCACCCAGTCGGAAGAGGGCGTTTTGTTCTCCGTTTCCGACACCGGTATCGGCGTTTCAAAAGAAGATATAGACAGGATCTTCAAGAGCTATGTTCAGCTTGATTCTTCCGACAAGGTATATAGAGGCACAGGGCTCGGACTTCCGATTTCAAATAATATCGTAGCACTTCTCGGCGGACAGATCGAGGTTCGATCCGATCCCGGCGAGGGCACAGAATTCTTCTTCACCCTTGATTTAGAACATACAGAACCTGTTGAAGAGGCAATGCCAGGGGTCCCCGCCCCCGATTATTCCGGTTATTTCGCCGGCAGGAGAGCTCTGCTTGTTGAAGACAACGATCTTAACACGGAAATTGCAGTTGAGATTTTGAAGTCGGCAGGATTTGAGGTTGTGACCGCCGCGAACGGGAAGCTCGGGGCAGAGGAATATGACAGGCACGAAGCGGGATATTTTGATGTGATACTGATGGATATTCGTATGCCGGTGCTTGACGGGCTGGGCTCAACGCGGATGATTCGCAATAACTTAACGCATGGTGATGCTGCGATAATCCCGATTGTGGCTATGACGGCAAACGCTTTTGACGAGGATATGAAAAAATCCCTCGATGCCGGAATGAACGGATACCTCCCGAAGCCCATCGACACCGCAAAGCTTTATGAGCTGCTTGATAAAATTATATACAAGAGGTAATAAGTAAAAAAATCGAACTTTTGTTCGATTTTTTGCTTGACATTTATAATAGTATATGTTATAATAAAGAAAATGAATTTTAGTGAGGTTTACATATATTATGGCTAAGAAATCGACTGCAAAAAAAGAATCTTCTGCTTCTATCACCAACTACGAGGCAAAGAGGGCGGCTCTTGATAACGCTATGGCGATGATTGAAAGAACATACGGGAAGGGCGCTGTCATGCGGCTCGGCTCTGCTCCCGAAATGACCGTCGATATCGTTCCCACCGGCTCTATGACGCTTGATCTGGCTCTGGGAATCGGCGGCGTGCCTAAGGGCAGAATAGTTGAGATTTACGGTCCCGAAAGCTCCGGCAAAACCACCGTTGCTTTACATATCGCGGCGGAAACACAAAAGCTCGGCGGCTTTGTCGCCTTTATCGACGTTGAGCACGCTCTTGACCCGCAATATGCAAAGGCTCTCGGCGTGAATATAGACGAGGTTGTCGTTGCCCAGCCCGACAGCGGCGAGCAGGCTCTTGAAATCGCCGAAGCTCTCGTCCGCTCAGGTGCAATCGACTGCCTTGTTATCGACTCGGTTGCCGCTATGACAACCCGTGCCGAAATTGAGGGCGAAATGGGCGATTCGCACGTGGGACAGCTTGCAAGGCTGATGAGCCAAGCTATGCGAAAGCTCACCGCAGTTATAAGCAAATCCCAATGCGTTGCGATATTCATAAATCAGGTGCGTGAGAAGATCGGCGTCATGTACGGTAACCCCGAAACCACACCGGGCGGAAGGGCTTTGAAGTTCTATGCCTCGGTGAGAATCGAAGTCCGCAAGGGTGAGACCCTCGACGGTCCGAACGGTGCTGTTGGTGCACGTACAAAATGCAAGGTTGTTAAAAACAAGGTTGCTCCGCCCTTCAAAAAATGCGAATTTGACCTTATGTTCGGGCGTGGAATTGCCCGCGAAGGCGAAGTGCTTGATCTTGGCGTTGAGTATGAATTTGTTCAAAAATCGGGTGCCTGGTTTGCTTATGACGGTGAACGTATCGGGCAGGGACGTGAAAATGCCCGTGAATATCTGAGGGCTCACCCCGAAACCATGGCGTCAATCGAAGAGAAGATAAAAAAGAAAATCTTCGGGCTGATTGCCCCGCCGGCTCCGGAGCAGGAAGAAGAACCGAAGACTAAAAAGAGTAAAAAGGCGATAGAGACAGAAGAGTTTGACCCGGCGTAGCGGCGGACGCGTCCGCGGGCTTGCCGTGCTTAATCTTTCCGCGATGAATAGATACCGCCGAAGCCGGCGGTGACATGCGATATAATTATTGACTAATTGGCGGGGATTGTGGTATAATGTGTAAAGACGAAAAACTCACGGACGAAGAACGCGAGAACTTAGAATTGTCAAAGCTTATTGAAGACAGAGTTGCAAAATACGGCAGTTTTGAAGAAATGTTTAAACATTGTATCAGCCATGAAGATCTAATGTTAGAACTCGGTATCACACAGGAAGATATAGATAATGCAGAGGATGTTGAGCTGATATGAGTTGGAATATTGACTATACAGATGAAGTGAAACGCGTTTATATGAATATACTTTGTGAAATACATAAAAACAAAAATGGGTGATTTGTATGACAAGAGAGAACATGAAACGGGTAATTGATGAAATGCCGGATAAGGTCTTTAATGCGCTTGTATCATGGTTTATTAGCTTTCTTCCCGATAATGATAAAATTGATTATGAAGAACTCGAAGATGCCGAACTATTAAGACTTGTCACAGAGCGTATCAATTCTTACGGCGGATGGGAAGAAGCGAAGAAACACTTTATCAGTGCAGAAGAATTTTGGTCAAGCCTCGGTGTAACAGCAGAAGACATAGAAAACGCAGAGGAAGATGAGCTGATATGAACCGGTATATCACCTTGTAGATGAGGAAAAAAACGGATAGATAGATATACTTTGTGAATACATAAAAAAGCGGGCGATGGTACATCGCCCCTACTTTTATTCTAACCCATAATGATAAAAGCAAATATTCAGATCCACCGGTGTGCTGATCCCGTCAACCTCGCCTTCGGTTGAATACTGCCAAATTCTGAAATCATAGGCGAAGTCGGGCGGGGCTTTGTCGCTCCATTCGGCGATCCAAAAGTCATATTTTGAAAGCCTGCTCATATCAAGCTTAAGATACGCCATCCGCTTGTTGGCATAGATCATCGGACGATAACCATCCTCCTTTATACGCTCGCAAAAAGCTTCGGCAATGTCGTTTTGCATCGCCCCCGAAATGTCGTTTGCCCGCACGTTTTCGGCAGACGTTATCTCGATATCAAGCACCACCGGATATGTAAGCTCATAAGGCTTGATTTTGTCAAGCACCCACTCGGCTTCCTCCAAAGCCTCGTCAACATTTATCGCCTGTGTGTAAAAATACACCCCGACATCAAGCCCTGCAGAGGTCGCTCCCTCGATATATTCAAGCGCTTTAGGGTCTTCTTTAATAACGCCCTCTTCATATCCGCGATAGCCAAGGCGAATCATCGCAAAATCAACGCCGTCCGCTTTCACAGCTGTCCAGTCGATACTTTCATTATAATGCGACACGTCAACTCCTGTCGCAGACGTCTTTATGCCGTCTACAGCATATGAAAATCTTCCGTTTTCATACTCCAGAAAGTCATAATCATAGGAGTTTTTTGCCACGCCGGGCAGAGGGTTTAAGGAAATCTCGCCCAAATATGAGTCGTCAATGGTGATATATTCTGCATCTTCGTCGATATATTCATATTCCGGGACCGCCATCGCATATGCTGAAAGCGTCTTGTTTTGGTCTTCGAGGGCTTTAATCTCGTTATTTTTTATAACCAAAAATACTGATAAAGCCGCGATAACAAGGACGGCTGAGATAAGGGCTATAAGAAGAATTTTCGTTTTATTTACCATGCGTAAATTATAGCATATATAGACGAATATTGCAATAAATCTGCAAAAATAAAAATTTTAACAATTTGGTACTTTACTTTTTTGATTATTTATGCTATAATTACGTGATAGTATTTTATAGTGGGTAATTATATGTTTACGAAGATTAGAAAAGTGCCGCTGTCAGACCTTTTAACCTACGCTTTTTCGGTGGGGGTTTTGCTGATTTGGATTTTTGCACCCGAAACCTACATCATCCTTCGCTTGGGGCTGCTGCTCTTTGCCGTCGCCCTCAACATCATGCTTATCTCTGCCCGAAAGCTTCGTCGTAAAAACGCAGAGCTTCTAAAACAGGCAGAGGCGGCTCGCGAACATATCGGCGATGATGATAATACAGAGCAAAAAGACAAGTATTATTTTTGATTGTAATAATATAGGAATATAAAAATGATTAAGACTGCTTCAATCTTTTTTACCGACAGGAATAATTCGGGGAATGCCTTCCACAAACTGGAGACGGGGCGTTCGCTCTTGACCTTTTCCGAGTTTGACTTTTCCTTTTTC
>JAISIC010000061.1 GCA_031262225.1 Ruminococcus sp.
GAAGATGCAAAAAAACTTGCAGAAAGTTTAGGCGTAGGCTTAAATGTAATCGAACTTGATGTTTTAGGTGATGAAACAGTTACATCAAATCCATCCGACCGCTGTTATCACTGCAAGCGCGTTATCTTCGGGAATATCTTGGAGCGTGCTAAGGAAGATGGTTTCACCGTCATTATGGACGGTAGCAACGCTTCCGACAGTGCCGACGACCGCCCCGGTATGAAGGCACTCGCCGAGATGAGCGTTCGCTCGCCGCTCCGTGAAGCGGGACTGTCAAAAGATGAAATACGCAGATTGTCGCGTGAGGCAGGGCTTTTCACTTGGGACAAGCCCGCCTATGCCTGTCTTGCAACTCGGATTCCCACCAGCAAAAAAATTGATGCAGAAAGCCTAACAAAAGTTGAAAATGCGG
The DNA here is from genome assembly GCA_031262225.1 of Ruminococcus sp. Classification (GTDB taxonomy): domain Bacteria; phylum Bacillota; class Clostridia; order Oscillospirales; family Ruminococcaceae; genus JAISGY01. The sequence goes on from JAISIC010000061.1 coordinate 413, forward strand.
AAAATATTCTTTTTAAAATGGGGTTTTCCGATTTGCGGTGTAGGCTTTTAGGCGATAGCGTTAAAATACAACTCCCGAAAACGCAGTTAGAAAAAGCCGCCGCTTGTCACGCTGAAATTACAGATTTGTTGTCACCTTATTTCAACGATATTTTACTTGACTTAAAACCCCGATAAGAGGTGCAAAATGAACCAAAAGGAACTTATTTCGCTTCTTAATGACGTCCAAAAGAACAATATTACGCCCGAATCGGCAGCCGCAAAGTTGAAAACCGCGCCCTTTGATGATTTGGGTTATGCCGTTGTGGATCATCACAGAAGCCTGCGTCAGGGCGTAAATGAGGTAATATTCGGGCAGAATAAAGCGGCTGAACAGATTCTCGGCATAACAAAGAATATGCTTGAAAATGGTGAGCGGGATATAATTATAACTCGTTTGTCGCACGAATCGGCAGAATATCTTTCCGATAAAATCCCGCTTGAATATCACAAATTACCGAAACTCGGGATAGTAAACCGCAATAAAGAAAAACCGCAGACAGGCAACATAATTGTTGCAAGCGGCGGAACAAGCGATATGTTTGTCTCTGAGGAAGCTGCACTTACCGCTGAGGTTTTGGGCAATCGGGTAACCCGGCTTTATGATGTGGGCGTTGCGGGGCTTCACCGTATGCTTTCGCATTTAGATGAACTGGTAAAAGCAAGGGTTGTAATTGCCGTTGCGGGAATGGAAGGCGCGCTGCCTTCCGTTATCGGCGGGTTGGTGAACTGCCCTGTAATCGCCGTTCCCACGAGTGTGGGATATGGCGCGAGTTTCGGCGGAACAACCGCGCTACTTGCAATGCTCAATTCCTGCGCTTCCGGCGTTTCGGTTGTAAATATCGACAACGGTTTCGGGGCAGGCTTTATCGCAAGCCGGATTAACAAAATGGGGGAAGTTAAATGAAAACGCTTTTTATTGAATGTAATATGGGTGCGGCGGGCGATATGCTTATGTCAGCTCTTTCTGACCTGTTACCCGAACCCGAAAAATTTATTGACGAGATGAATAATTTAGGGTTACCGAATGTGGTTTTAACTCGAGAAAAAACGCAAAAATGCGGCGTTTTCGGTACGCATATTTCGGTGAAAATAAAGGGCATAGAGGAACACTCTCATCATCATGAACATTCACATCATCATGCAATCGGCTTAAAAGAAATTAACGATATTATAACGTCCTTGCCTGTTTCGGAAAAGGTGAAAAAAGATGCTGTATCCATTTATGGTTTAATTGCAGAAGCGGAAGCAAAAGTCCACGGCAAGACCGCTGATTCGGTGCATTTTCATGAAGTCGGAACGTTTGATGCTGTTGCCGATATAGTCGGTGTTTGTAGACTTTTTGAAATACTTTCGCCGGAAAATGTAATAGTGTCTCCCATAAATGTCGGAAGCGGTCAGGTAAGATGCGCCCACGGTATTCTGCCTGTCCCCGCCCCGGCAACAGCTCTTATTTTAGACGGAATCCCCTCATACAGCAACAGTATCAAAGGCGAACTCTGCACTCCCACCGGAGCGGCTCTGCTTAAACATTTTGCAACAAAATACGGCAATATGCAGGTTATGACAACCGAAAAAATCGGCTATGGTATGGGTAATAAAGACTTTGATGCGGCAAACTGCGTTCGTGTATTTATGGGTGAAACCGGCGGCATTATTAGTGAAATTGCGGAAATTTCCTGTAATATTGACGATATGACGGGAGAAGAACTGGGCTTTGCTCTCGAAACGCTTATGGAAAACGGCGCGCTTGATGTTTGCATTATTCCCGCCCAGATGAAAAAAAGCCGTCCCGGGCATATTTTATTTTGCCTTTGTGATACAGATGATGAAGAAAAATTTGCAAAGCTTATCTTGCAAGTTACTTCAACTTTCGGAGTGCGAATTAAGCACTGTAAACGCTATATTTTAAGCCGCGAGACCCAAACGCTTAAAAGCGATTACGGCGACGTTCGCGTTAAAATCGGCAGCGGTTATGGGATAACAAAGAAAAAGTTTGAGTATGATGATTTGGTTGTTATCGCGAATGAGCGCGGAATGTCGATTTCCGATGCGGCGGCGATTTTGGGCTAATGTTACGTGAACGTTAATAGCGCATTAGACAAAAAACAGCCGCCTAAGCGACAATATCTTGTAAGAGCAACAGCCCCCTCTGGAGCAGTTGCTTTTTATTGCTTCTAATTATCTTTCGCCTGTCAGTATGAATGCGGAATATGCTTTTGTTTCAGTAAAGATAAAGTCCGCCAATTCATAAAGATTGTGATTTATTGAAAGTTCGAACACCGCTTTCGTGTCAAATAAATTTGGGCAGTCGGGCAATTTTCGCAGTTCCATTATCTGCTCAAAAACCGTATCTGTTATCTTCTGTTCAGACATTGGCAGGTGTCTCCTCTGTAGCGAGAGTAGGTCTGCCATATCTATACGCGCCATTACCATCGAGCGGTTTAGTAAGAATTTTCCTTGCTGTAGCATATTCCGCGCCGACCATTCCAAGCCCTATGAGCCATACCCTCATGGCAAAGCGCGGGTTCTCGAAACTCTCCTGTGCCTTTGCGATTACGCGCTTTTTCTCTTGCGCTGTTTGACAAAGCACGGTAATAAATTGCATAAACGCATTCAAATTAGCGTTGTCGGTATACTTGAACCAAGGGAATGCTATGCTGTCATCAAGCACTTGTATCGGTAAAGAGTCAGTGTTCAAAGCTTGCTTAATGAGGGCTTCCTTGCTCTCAACCATTTTCACCAAATTGTCGATTGTTTCCGGTGTGAAGTCCTTCAAGGGGTACTCAATCGTGATGGTATCAACACTTCCGTCGTCCTCGTCAGTGGAAATATCGGTGACACTCGCGCCGTTCGGGATTGCCACAACAAGAGCTTTTCTTTCCTGTCCCGTGACATTGTATTTGAATTCCATGTGATTGTGCCTCCGAGTTTATTTATTCACCCTCCTTCGAGGGTAGCTAAATTATAACTCTTCTTGGCTCACTAATCAAGTCACAATTTTTTCAGGTTAATATGGACGTTCAAACCATGGAATTTACAGAGTTTGCGGGCATTTATTCGGTTTTCAAAAATCAATCTATGTAAACAGAGCAAAGCCTGATTGTTAAATTCTATGCGGCAGTTTCGCAAAAGTTTCCTCTTTTTCATCTGACTTTTTCACGCTTTCGACACGGCTTGTCCCCGCCTCGCCGACCACACGCCGTTCCCCGCTTGCTTTTTAGCACCAAAATCCCGCTTTTTTTAGGATTTTTCCGGATAAAACATTTGAAAAAAGCTGACTTTTTGAAAGTTAATCAAATAATCATCCTAATCAAAGTGCAAGTTTCAACGAGACACAGGGCTTGCGGGCTTTTAAAAATAATTTGAAAGCGCGGGGGATGCGTACGCAACCCTTGGGCGATGCGTGAGCGAAAGGTTGTGGAAATGCAGACCGCCCCCTCCGGGTCATCAGGGACGGGTTTTGAGAGTAGAAATAATAACCTTTTCGAACCTCCCGTACGTTCGCACATGGTTCTCTATAATCTTTTTTATATATTTTAAGCTCAATTTTTACTGTCTCGCGTAGCGTAAGATATAGGAAAAAGGGGTTCGAGCCGTTCAAATCAAGGGGCATGGGCATTTGCACCACGGGCAAGACATTCAGCAGGGGTTCGATCTGATTCGATTAACGAAAAAACTGCCTTTCGACAGTGATAGTGACGAATATAGCAGTAATTTCTGCGATGGGCGATTAAGCGAACCACTTTGAAGGGGTTGAACCCCTCGCCAATTATATATATATTTCTTTTTATGCCTAATATCCTTTTCGTGTTTCCTTACGTAAAGACTCGTTTAAAGTGGTTCGATACCTTCAAACCCTGTTTGAGTAAGGGATACACCCATTCGGAAAGTGGTTCGGAAGTGGTTCGCAAAGGGGTTCGGGAATAAAAACAAAAAAAGAAGTACAGACAATTGAGTATAATGTGTAAATTGCTGTTATTTTGCAGATTCAATTAGAATCCCCGACCGCATTTCATACCGCCTGTTACTATAGCTGACGGCGTCCGTGTCGTGTGTCACCATTAAGACCGCCGTTCCACTTTCTGCCGCAGATTTTATAAGCGATAAAACGTCATCAGTTGTTTGTGCATCAAGGTCGCCTGTGGGTTCATCGACAAGAAGAATTTCAGGGGAGTTAATTAACGCCCTCGCAATGGCGGCACGTTTCATTTCGCCGCCGGAAAGGTGTTTGGGGTAACTTCCGGACAAATGGGAAATACCTACCTTTTCAAGTATGCTCAAAGCCGTTTTCGCTCCGTCCCCCGGCTTTTCCGCCATATGATAGGGCAGAAGCACATTTTCAAGCACCGTCAGTTTTGAAAGCAGACTTTGCCCCTGCGGAACATAGCCGATTTTCAAGTTCCTGTACTTTGAAATTTCCGTATCTGAAAGGGAAAACAACTCGTTATCATCAAAAGTCACACTTCCCGATGTCGGAATAGTTAACCCTGCAATCATATTGAGAATTGTGCTTTTGCCGCTTCCGGATTTTCCGATAATGCTTACAAAGTCGCCCGACGCAAGCGTTAAGCAGACGGAATCAACCGCTTTGAATATCCTCCCGCCTCTGCTGTACTCTTTGGTCAGGTCTTTAATAACAACCGCCATACCTACTCGCCCTCCCGCATTGTGATATAGGTTTCCGCTCTGCTCAGTTTAATTGCCGCGAAAACAGCGGAAACGGTTCCGGAGGCAAGAGAAACTATCAGGCTGAATAAGAATGCGGCGGCGATATGTCCGCTGTTAGGCAATAAAAAGGGAAGTCCGAGCCTGCCTCCGATATAGGTCGAAAACGGGAAAACTATTAAAGCTGCAAGTGACAAACCTATGATACTTCCGAAGACACTTACTAAAACCGACTCGCAAAACACCAGAGCCACAACACGTTTTCGTGTCGCACCGAGCAAACGCAAGACGGCGAATTCACGTTTTCGGGCATTAACTCCGAAAGCGTATAGAGCGGACAAAACGGCAGCAGCAAGCAGCCATATCGCCCACGAAATTGTCCCAATAAAGCGGCTGAATATACCCAACTTATCGGATATACCTTCAAATATTTTACTTGACCTAACTATGTCAATACCGTCTATTTCACGTCTGATTTTTGAAACGATTCTGCCTGTGTCGTATCCTTCGGCAAGCTTCAAATGCACCACCGATAAGGAATTGTCAACGTCGGTATCAAAAAGATCTGCGGTTTGCGTTAAACCGAGTTCGTGTGCCGCCTTTGCTAAATCACGAACGGTATTTTCTGTTGTGAATACCGAATAGTCCATACCTGTGGATGATTTTTCAAGCTGTGCGACAACATCATATTTCACGTTATAAAATGTAACCGTGCCGTCGTCCTCCGGGTAAACATCACTGCCCACAATAATTTGACCGTCACGCAGTCCGTTTTTATATACATTTGAAATCCACGGCGTTGTAACAAAATCGGTATCAAGGTCTATTCCGATAATCTGTACCGCTTCCGAACAGCATTCCGACGAAATAGACGTGAGAAAAAACTGTCCCGCCGCCTTTTCTATTCCCTCCATAGAGACAAGCTGTGACTGCACCGATTTATCGAAATAAAACCGTATCGGCTCCCCTGAAAGAATAACTCCCTCGTATTCCGCTTCATGTCCGGCGGGGATTACTGCAATGTCCGCACCAAGGCGAGCTTTAGCTGTTTCCAGACCGTTTGCAAGGCTGTTTGATATTATCGAACCCACAAGGAGTGAGAATGATAATACCGCAACCACAAATATTAAAACGCCTGTTCTGAATCCGTCGCCGCGAAGATTTATGTAAGAAAGCCTGAATACATTTAGGCGTTTACGCTCCATTTGCATCCCTTCCTTTATCGCTTTTGAATAGCCAAAATGCGTTTGCCACCGAGAAAACACTTACCGCCGCGCCTATAATTGTGATGGCGGGAAGTGCCAAAGCTCTGCAATTCATATGCGCACCGCCGCATACGCCGATGAGCAGATTCGGAATCAGCACGGTATAAATTCCGACCGGTATAAGTGCAAGCAAAAGCCCGATTCTTGTACGTTTATCCTTAAAAATAAACAGTAATATCCCGATAACGGCAATTACGCCGCCTATACCGCTTGCCGCACGTCCTGTCCAAAAGCATTTCATAATCTTGTCTCCTGCTTC